>NZ_JADEXU010000039.1 GCF_015206895.1 Nostoc sp. LEGE 12450
TTTAAGTAAGGACTATGAAAGACTGCCCCAAACTTCGGAAACTTTCATCTATATTGCCATGATTCGTATCATGGTCAGACGACTGGCATAATTTTTGACTGGTTTCGACTTTTAAAACATCCTCTTAGTAAAGGGGGAATACAGGTGGGTAAATATATTTATTATTCCAGCTTTACGAATAAACGGTATAAGAATTCAGTCTGCCAGAAAAGGAATCAGCAAAGGATATATGTGCGTGTAATGCCTCGGAATCCCTCAGTAATTTTCCTCATCTGTATTCCAATATGCTTGGGTTAAGAAGCATAGTAGGTTGGGTTGAGGAACGAAACCCAACATTATCAAGGCTTTTTTGGGTTTCACTTTGTTCAACCTAATCTACACAAGTTTTCGTTTTTAGCCTTAACCCAAGCGTATTAATCCGTATTCTGAATACTAAATTTTGACCGAACAAGGCAAAAGTAAAAAGTTAAAAGGCACTCATGAATAAAAAGGAAGATGGTTACAATCTCCAAAATTCCTTTATGAGGATTATCTTTTAACTTCTTAATCCTATATTTTTTATCAAGACCGTATTAGCACTTACTAAGTATCATCTGTACGTTTATCATAAGGCTCACCTGTAAAAGGTTGTACCCCAATAGCAGGATAAGCATCATCATTAGGGCCAAAAATCCGCATTGCTGCTTCAGAAATATACCGGGTTATATTCGCAAGGATTTTGGAAATAGCCATCATATTTGACTCCTTTTTTGAGTCGCTTTAATTGTGCTACTTATACTCTAATACCAATATTCTTAGCTAGATCTACTTCTCAATATATTGAGAATATATGCAATGTTTATTCAGATAACTTCGCAATACTTTAGCTTGTTAAAAAGTTAAACGTTTCTCTTTGATTCTAATTGAAACTTATCTATTTCTCCAAATCCTGTCTGGAAAAGAGGCTGGCAAACAAACTTGCCTTAGCAGGATATTATTTTATTTCATTAGCAGACTGTAAAATTAACATTATTGCTAGGTTTTACTATTAAAAAATATTAAATATTTTATAAAGCTAGTATAAATTTACCTATGAATCTACTGTTACACAGCAATCTCATGAAATATCCTGAACGGTAGTTGACATTATTTATGGTAAATATTACCATAAATAAAAGAAGCAGCTTGTAAGGAATCTCTTGCATGACAACTTTGCCAGATTTGGACTATGTATATAAACAGCAAACCCAGCAGAACCAGGAACTAAACCTCTCGGCTGATGACTACAGCTTGCTGACCGATCTTTACCAATTGACGATGGCAGCTTGTTACACAGGCGAAGGTATCGAACAACGACGGGCTAGCTTTGAGTTGTCTGTCAGACGATTGCCAGAGGGTTTTGGTTATTTAATTGCAATGGGGCTAACGCAAGCATTGGAATATTTAGCCAAAATCCGCTTTAGTTCGGCGCAAATTGCGGCATTACAAGCAACGGGAATTTTCGCTCATGCAGGCGATCGCTTTTGGTCACTTTTAGCTGAGGGAAAATTTACCGGTGATGTTTGGGCAGTACCAGAAGGGACAGCCGTATTTGCCAATCAGCCTCTTTTACGAGTGGAGGCACCACTTTGGCAAGCGCAATTAGTGGAAACTTACCTCCTGAATACGATTAATTACCAGACTTTGATTGCCACAAAAGCAGCAAGGTTACGGGATGTAGCGGGGAAAGAAGCAACACTTTTAGAATTTGGCACAAGACGAGCATTTAGTCCCCAAGGGTCTTTGTGGGCGGCGCGGGCGGCTTTGGCGGGTGGGTTAGATTCTACTTCTAATGTGTTAGCAGCGCTACAACTGGGACAACAGCCAAGTGGTACGATGGCGCACGCCCTGGTGATGGCGCTGTCAGCAATAGAAGGCACTGAAGAACAAGCTTTTAGTGCATTTCATCGGTATTTTCCGGGTGCGCCCTTGCTGATTGATACTTACGATACCATTGCTGCTGCCCAGCGCTTGGCCGAAAAAGTAAATTCCGGGGAAATGCAATTAACAGGAGTGAGATTGGACTCAGGAGATTTAGTTACCCTATCAAAACAGGTGCGATCGCTCCTTCCCGGTGTGCCAATTTTTGCCAGTGGCGACTTGGATGAGTGGGAAATTGCCAGATTAAAGGCTGCTGGGGCCGAAATTGATGGTTACGGATTGGGAACCAGATTAGTTACAGGTTCGCCTGTAAATGGAGTTTATAAACTTGTAGACATCGATGGCATCCCAGTGATGAAGCAGTCTAGTGGTAAAGTTACTTATCCAGGGCGCAAGCAGATTTTTCGTTCGTTTTCGGGAGGTAAGGTAAAAGCAGACAGGTTGGGACTCTTAGGTGAAAGTCTTCTGGACGAAGAACCTTTGTTGCAATTGGTAGTGCAGGAGGGTCAACGGGTACAACCGTTAGAGTCTTTGGCAACAATTCGTCAACGTACCGCAGCCTCAGTTGCCAGTTTGCCACAACAAACACGGCTTTTGGATCATCCTGTGGCTGTAGAAGTGGAGATTTCTGAGGCGTTACGAGTGTTGACTGAAGAGACTAAGAAACGAACCGCAGAGGCGCTGAGTACACAGAGGTAATAATTGCTCTTTCGGTATGTCTTAATTACGAACTACTAATTACGAATTACGAATTACTATGAGAGTTGCTTTGTTTGGTACTAGTGCCGATCCACCAACTGCGGGACATCAAAAAATTCTGAGTTGGTTGTCTGAGCGTTATGATTGGGTAGCGGTTTGGGCGGCGGATAATCCATTTAAGTCCCATCAAACACCCTTAGAACATCGGGCGGCAATGTTGCGACTATTGATTGCGGATATAGACGCGCCAAGGCACAATATTGCTTTGGAACAAGAATTAAGTAGCTTCAGAACACTGGAAACAGTAGAAAAAGCGAAGGTTATTTGGGGTGAAGACGCTGAATTAACTTTGATTATTGGTTCAGATTTACTGAGTCAGCTACCACGTTGGTATCGCATTGAAGATTTGTTACAGCAAGTGCAACTGCTTATTGTACCGCGACCCGGATATGTAATAGATGAGTCTAGTTCAGAGGTAGTGCAAAAGCTGGGAGGGAAAATTGCGATCGCTAGTCTGATCGGTCTAGATGTTTCCTCAACAGCGTACCGCGAACATGGAGATTCTCAAGCCCTCACAGCCCCTGTAGTTGCCTATATTAATCGAGAGCATTTGTACGAATGCCAGGACGTTCACAAAAAAAGATACCAACTCCGTTAAACCAACAACCTTTGGCCGATTTCAAGGTTGGTGTTGATAATGTAATTTTTTCTGTAGATACTGTACAAAATCGGCTGTTAGTTCTACTCGTAATGCGACAGCAAGAACCATTTCTAAATCATTGGAGTCTTCCCGGTACTTTAGTGCGTCCCGGAGAGTCTTTAGAGGATGCCGCCTATCGCATTATGGCGGAAAAAATTAAGGTCAATAATCTCTACTTAGAACAACTCTATACATTTGGCGGGCCGAATCGCGATCCACGGGAAGCAACTGATAGTTATGGTGTGCGTTATCTATCAGTTAGTTACTTTGCCCTAGTGCGATTTGAAGAAGCCGAATTAATTGCCGATCGCATGACTGGTATAGCTTGGTATCCAGTCAAACAAGTCCCGCAATTAGCTTTTGACCATAATGAAATTCTGGCTTATGGACACAGGCGATTGCGAAATAAATTAGAGTATAGCCCGGTGGCTTTTGAAGTCTTACCAGAAATGTTCACCTTGAATGATTTATATCAGTTATACGCCACAGTTTTAGGTGATAACTTTTCCGATTATTCTAATTTTCGGGCGCGTCTACTCAAGTTAGGTTTTTTATGCGATACCGGAATTAAGGTATCACGGGGTGCTGGTCGTCCGGCTAGTTTGTATAAGTTTGACGCGGAAGCTTTTGCTCCCTTAAAAGATAAACCTTTGGTGTTTATTTAACCAATCACTTTACAGAATCCAAATTCCTGCAATACCTTTCGGTTAAGATCCCCCCGCCTGCGGCGACCCCCTTAAAAATGGGGTAGAAGAAAGTTATAAGCCCCTCTTTTTAAGGGGGCTGGGGGGATCTTTAAAATATTAAAACGTTAACCGAACCGTATTACAAAGTCAAAAATCATAAGTGACTCTTGACAAATGACAAATGACCAATACTTCGGCTTCGCTCAGTACAAGTGACTAATGACAAATAATATGAAAATTGCGATCGCTCAAATTAATCCTACTATTGGTGATTTGCTTTTAAATGCCCAAAAAATCCTAGAGGCGGCACAAAGCGCAGCATCTAGCGGTGCGCGTTTGTTGTTGACACCAGAACTTTCTTTATGTGGCTATCCACCACGAGATTTATTACTAAATCCTAGTTTTGTGGAAGCGATGGGCATCACTCTACAAAACTTGGCTCAAGATTTACCACCAAATTTAGCTGTGTTGGTAGGAACTGTTGAACCGAACCCCAATGCACATATTAGTGGCGGTAAAACCTTATTTAACAGCATGGCTTTGTTAGAGAATGGCAAAGTACAGCAAGTTTTTCACAAGCGACTTTTGCCTACTTATGATGTATTTGATGAACGTCGCTATTTTGAACCAGGTTTGCAAGCTAATTATTTTACTTTAGATAATATCGATATTGGTGTAACTATTTGCGAAGATTTATGGAACGATGAGGAATTTTGGGGCAAACGGAGTTACGCAGTAAATCCAATTGCTGACTTAGCAATTTTGGGTGTAGATTTAATTGTCAATTTGTCTGCTTCGCCCTACACTGCCGGCAAGCAACAGTTTCGAGAAACAATGCTCAGTCATAGTGCAGTGCGTTTCCAACAACCGATTATTTATGCTAACCAGGTTGGCGGAAATGACGATCTAATTTTTGATGGGTGTAGTTTTGCCTTAAATCGTCAAGGTGAAATTATGTCTCGCGCCCGTGGCTTTGATACCGATTTAATGGTGGTTGAATTTGATGAGGTACAAAGCGATTTACTATTGGGTTCCGTAGCACCTGTATATCAATCAGAAGATGAAGAAATTTGGCAAGCTTTGGTTTTAGGAGTGCGAGATTATGCTCGTAAGTGTCGCTTTTCTAAAGTAGTGTTGGGTTTAAGTGGTGGGATTGACTCGGCAATAGTAGCTGCGATCGCAACTGCTGCACTTGGTAAAGAAAATGTCCTCGGTGTTCTCATGCCTTCTCCTTACAGTTCAGAGCATTCGATCAGTGATGCTTTGGCATTAGCCGAAAATTTGGGGATTAAGACTAATCTTTTACCAATTGGCGATTTAATGCAAGGCTTCGATCAAACTTTAGGCGATTTGTTTGCGGGTACGGAGTTTGGATTGGCTGAAGAGAATATCCAATCGCGGATTCGCGGTAATTTATTAATGGCGATCGCTAATAAATTTGGTTATCTGCTTTTATCTACTGGTAACAAGTCAGAAATGGCTGTGGGTTACTGTACTCTCTACGGCGATATGAATGGCGGGTTAGCGGTGATTGCAGATGTTCCTAAAACCCGTGTGTATTCACTTTGTCATTGGTTAAATCGCAATAATGAAATCATCCCGCAAAACGTTTTGACTAAAGCACCCAGCGCCGAACTCAAACCAGGCCAAGTCGATCAAGACTCTCTACCGCCTTACGAAATTTTGGACGATATTTTGCAACGCCTGGTTCACAACCACCAATCAGCAACACAAATTGTTGCAGCCGGTCACGATGCGGTGATTGTAGACAGAGTAATTCAAATGGTGGCGCGGGCTGAATTTAAACGGCGACAAGCACCCCCCGGTTTAAAAATAACCGATCGCGCCTTTGGAACCGGTTGGCGAATGCCAATTGCTAGTAACTGGGTTGGTGTCAAAAAGGCTTATCAAGCTAAAACTACAGCTACACCTAACCTTAGTTTGTTGTGATGGACAAGATTCATCCGCAAATCAAGTAATTAGTTATTAACCTCTCCCTGTCTTGAACTTTTATTAAAGTCTGTCCTTCTCCGATGCGGAGAGGGACAGGTTTTGCGTAGTAAAATTTTTTTACGCCAACACTACAAACTTTGTAACCACCTTATAGTAGTTGTAAAAATATAAAAAGTATTTAGTCGTTATCTTCAACTTGATATGAGCGTAGCAGATTTATTTCCAACCTTGCACAACCTATCTCGTACAGATAAACTCAAGGTCATGCAGTTTTTAGTTCAAGAACTGGCGACTGAAGAAGAAGCATTGTCGTTACAGCCAGGAGTCACTTATCATGTGTGGTCTCCCTATAATTCCCATGAAGCTGCAAATAAACTAGCTGCACTGCTAGAAGAAGACAGACAGGTAAACGATGCTTAATTCACAAAGATTTCCCTTCGTTGAAAGTCGTGATATGTTCGGGGATATCGATGCAGTGCCAATATTACCTATGACGTTAAGCTACAAAAATTCTGTCGTTAACGTTTCAGGTTTATTGGATACTGGAGCTAGTATTAATGTTTTACCTTACAGTATAGGTATTCAGTTAGGGGTAGTTTGGGAAGAACTAACAACCTCAGTGCAACTGGCTGGAAACCTAGCACCAGTTGAAGCAAAAGGATTAATTCTATCTGCTCAAATAGCCAGCTTTGCACCAGTTCGATTGGTATTTGCTTGGAGTCTCACGGATGATGTGCCGTTACTTTTAGGACGCATGAATTTTTTCTTAGAATTTGATGTCTGCTTTTATCGTTCGCAGATGGCGTTTGAACTGTCTTCTAAGTCGTAGATCCGATCGCTTCACCTCAAAGCTTCATCATTCCACCTCTGAACTCGAAGCTTGCACCTTTGAACATAAGTTGTCGAGTTAAAAAGGCGATCGCTTGACCTTTAACCCTTGAAGTTGCGCCTTTTATCCTCGAAGTTGCGCCTTTAACCCTCGAAATTGCACCTTTTATCCTCGAAGTTGAGCCTTTTATCCTCAAAGTTGCACCTTTTACCCTGGAAGTTGCGCCTTTTACCCTTAAAGTTGCACCTTTTACCTTCATCATTCTACTTCTGAACTTAAAGCTTGCATTTCAGAACACAAATTATCGAGTCAAAAGGGCGTAAGTCTAGCCAGTCGGAGACATTGCTCAACCTCTACACCCAACCAATAGGTTATTTTTACTCATCTAAACGCTGTGCGATCGCATTCAGCAACTCCTCAAAGTCTGATTCACTGTGAATATCAGGGGTGAGGGTGTTCATATCTTTTAGCAGATTAGTCAGTTCTGCGATCGTGTTGCGAATTTCGGTGTATTGGTCAATTTCTTCACGAAATCCCTGCAAATTAGCTGCGGAAACGCCTTTCATACTTTCGTCTAATTCTTTAATTTCGTCTTCCCAATGCTTAATATATTTAAGTCTTGCAATAGCTTTATAAATTTGGGCATCCGCTAACACAATAGGGAAAATTCGATCGTGAAATTGACCATTTTTAGCAATTTGCACTAGCTCAAACATACAATTGGGAGATTTTAAATACTTGTCGCTAATAACTGCGATCGCACATTTACCGCGTCCAATCCGTTCCATAAAGGCTTTGATTAGTCCTTTGTAGCCTAAATCGCGTTTATCGCGGATAATTTTGATTCCTTTTGCCTGCAAAGTCTCATCCAGTTGATTGACAAATTGCTCACTTTCTCCACCCCAAGCATAAGAGATGAAAATTTCCTTCTCGAACTCTATTGCAGATTGACTATTCATGATGGGTTTTTCTTCTTGATTACTATCTCCTGGCCGATGTGTCAATGATTCATCTCGCTTTCGTTCCAGTTCGTTTTGCAACTGTGCAACTTGGGGGTTGAGTTCCCCATCTGGTCTATCAGATTGGAACAGCACATCATCAATCAACCTGCGGACATTTACCATTTGACGGCTTTTCCTGCATTGAATCAGGTAAGCACCATCATCTAGGAACTCACGCAGTTCGTTCAGAGGATAACTATAAGGAGTTTGGCTTCCTTCACATTTTTCGCAGTGACAAGGAACTAGGGTTTGAGGTTGCAAACGTTCGTAAGAGTTGTGGATTTTTTCGAGTTCATGGGTGATGACAGCCATCAATTCTTTTTTGCGATTTCCGGCTACACGAATTTTAATTTCCTTTTGATTGTAGTTTTCAATGATTTCAGCACGAGTTTGGTCTTTGTTGAGAACAACACCGTTTTTCCAAACGAGTTTTTGCTCTTCAATCCAAGGGTGTGTTTCGACAATAAAGCGGGTGAGGATGCCTTTGGGCATGAATGTATAGGTGTAGCGCAGGATTAGGTTGTTGCGATCGTCCCAGGTATAATCAGCTTTTTCAATAGACAGTAATTGTGGTGCAATATAAATGTCACGGCGACCCGGAATTTCGTAACAAAGCTTGAACCGCATCATTAATTGCAGGAGTTCATCGCGCATATCTGCATATTCACCGCTTTTCCAAATATCTTTGAGGTTTTCTTTGGTAAAACAACCGGGGTTTTGCTTGACAGTTTGACTGTCCAAAACTTTGTAAACGGCAGTTGTCCCCCATTCCGGTTTGAGGATGACGTAGTGTTTGAGTGTAGAATCGTCTTGAAAGTGGAGGCAAACGCCGAGGTCATGTAAATAGCTACTCAAGCGCAGCATGTCTTTACGGTCAGTTAAATTATTGACTCGGCAAAGGTTACAGTATTCTTCAAAGCTGATGTAATTTCGGGAATCGTTCTCTAAGGCTGCTCTGACTCTTACCCAGAGTTTTGGTAGAGGTGTACCAACATGCTCAAGTCTGCTGATGTAAAGCTGAATAGCGTCTTTAATCTCTGCTAAACCGCGATTGGTATCTAAATTGGTAGCCAGTATTTTCTCCAGATTGCTGAATTCTCCTCGTAACTGGCCCCCATCGACTTCGCACTGACGGTCTTGTTTTTCGTTTTTGATGATGATAACTGGACTCTTGTCGCTCAAGAGTTCTACAACTTTTAGCCACCAGTAAAAATCAGTGTTTTCTTTGCGAGTGTCGGCAACTAAAACATAGAGAGAACGCTTGCTGAGAAAAAACTGATGGGTTTGGTGGTAGATTTCCTGACCGCCAAAATCCCAGATATTGACGCGAAAATCTTTGCCATTGGGCAGTGTAAAGTCCCACCGGATGACTTCAATACCTTCCGTTGATTCCTCATCTGGCTGGAGTTCGTAGGTTTCATCTGCAATTTTCTTAGCTAAAGAGGTTTTACCGGCTCCTCCTTCGCCAATAATCAAGAATTTTGCTTCGTAGAAAGGTTCTGTTTCGGTTGGATCTTGCACCCGAAAATAGAAATCGAGAATTTCATTCACATCACCGGGATTTTCAGATAAATTCTTCGGCCCCAAAATTTCTGGTGGAATGGGGAGTGGATTTCTACGAAGATCCAGCTTTTTCAGGTTTGGCATTTGCCTAATTTCCTGTGGCAGACTGCTCAGTTGATTACCCCAGAGGTTGAGCGAGCGCAGGTTGGTGAGTTGGACAATTTCCGGTGGCAGACTGCTCAGTTGATTACCCCAGAGGTTGAGCGAGCGCAGGTTGGTGAGTTGGACAATTTCCGGTGGCAAACTACTCAGTTGATTACCCCAGAGGTAGAGCGAGCGCAGGTTGGTGAGTTGGACAATTTCCTGTGGCAGACTGCTCAGTTGATTACTGCCCAGGTAGAGCGAGCGCAGGTTGGTGAGTTGGACAAATTCCGGTGGCAGACTGCTCAGTTGATTACTGCCGAGGTTGAGCGAGCGCAGGTTGGTGAGTTGGACAATTTCCGGTGGCAGACTACTCAGTTGATTACTGCCGAGGTAGAGCGAGCGCAGGTTGGTGAGTTGGACAAATTCCGGTGGCAGACTGCTCAGTTGATTACTGCCGAGGTAGAGCGAGCGCAGGTTGGTGAGTTGGACAATTTCCTGTGGCAGACTGCTCAGTTGATTTCTGCCCAGGTCGAGGGTTTGCAGGTTGATGAGTTGGACAAATTTCGGTGACAGAATGCTCAGTTGATTACTGTTGAGGTAGAGGGTTTGCAGGTTGGTGAGTTGGACAATTTCCGGTGGCAGGCTGCTCAGTTGATTACTGTTGAGGTAGAGGGTTTGCAGGTTGGTGAGTTGGACAATTTCCGGTGGCAGACTGCTCAGTTGATTACTGTTGAGGTAGAGGGTTTGCAGATTGGTGAGTTGTCCTATTTCTGGTGGCAGCGTTGTTAAGCCTTTCCCAGAAAGGTCTAATTTTTTCACCTTGTCTCTGACAGCTTGTTCAATAATTTGCAGCAGTTCTTCGTTAGTCATTTCGGGTTTTACAGAGGCGATGCCTGACGACGAGTTGCTGCTTGGACGCGCAGCAGAGAAATTGAGCTAATTAATAATGTAGCCTGTATGAAGTATTGCATTGAAGCAATGTGCGATATAGCAGCCAGAGAATATTTTTCACATCTTCCAGTACAACTTTATACTCATTATTTTTATGTATATCTTCTAAAAATTACGGAAGAAATTTCATACATATTCCCAATAAATAGTTTTTTCTTGAGTATCATCTCTGTGAATTTTTGCGTACCCAATCATAAATTAATAGTAAAAATTGTGACATCTTGTTTCAGGCTAGAGTATAGTTTCGGACAACATCAATTTTTAAAATGATGTTTATACTTAGAAGTAAGTAAATGAAAGCAGGTGCATAATGAAACTACAAGATTTCTTGGGAAAAGATGAGAAATGGTCATTTGATGCGATCGCTGAGGATGCAGACTTGGCTCGTCAGATTCAGATAGTATTAATCGGCTTAGTTTTGCTGGAACCTCCAGCTGATGGCAAATTTGGCCCTGTTTCTGTGATAGCTCTCAAAAAATTTCAAGAATTAACAAAGACTGAAGAGAGTGGCTTTTTAGGAGCAGTCACAGCCAAGAAACTAATTGAAACCAAAATAGACGATCTTCCTAAACCCCCTTTAAAACTAGGCAATGACATCGCTAGTAAGATTGTGAAATATATGACAGCCAAAGGTTATCAGGTATTTACCAATCCCAAAGAATACAACATTGTTTATATCGAGGGTATGAATGGAGACTGGACTCTCAACAGTGATACACCCAATCAATTTAACGATCGCCGGATTGTAATTGAAGTAGTAAATGGTATTCCCAAAATCGTAGACCACTGGGAAGCAACTACAGAACCAGGAAAGTATTACACTTATAACCCAATGAATCCCAAAGGAGCGGCTAGGATTCAATTTGGACAATATAAAGCTTGGGCTGTTGGCACTCACGGCACAGCAGAACCTCACGAAGCATTAGTGCAAGTTGGAGATATCACTGTTTGTAGAGATTTTAACCAAGATTTTAAACGGACTGGCGATAAACTTGATACAGGTGATAATTTTTATGTGAATCAACACTACGGCTTTGATTTTCCCCAGAATGATATTCGTCTTGCAAGCGCGGGTTGTTTAGTGGGACGGACTCGTGAAGGACATAGAGAGTTTATGGCGATTGTTAAACAAGACCGCCGTTATGTTGCTAATCGCAAATATACTTTTTACACTACCGTGATTCCTGGCGATGATTTACTAAAAACGTTTCCAGGATGAGGCAGGATAGCACAGATGTGATGTGCTACCCCAATTTTTCTAACTTTGTTCTTGTGGTTGCCCTATCTGTGCTGTCAGCTTCTCTTTATCTTGTCTGCGTTTTTTGGCGTAAAGTTGAATAGTAACTGCCATCAAAATAATCATGGCAAAAATAGCCCAGGCAGCGATATCTGTAGGTAGATTATTCTTAAATACAGCCAGCAAAACGATCGCTACTAACATAACTGTAGGTGCTTCATTTAAAGCACGTAATTGCTGACCACTCCAGCCACATTCACCTACTGCTAACTTCTTCATCAACCGAGCGCAGTAATGATGATAACCAATTAAAATAGCCACAAACAGCAGTTTTATATGTAACCAGCCCTCTTTTAAAACGTCCGGTTCAGTGGTTAATAAACCGATGGCCATTGCGATTGTCACGTACATTCCTGGATTCGTGATGATATAGTAGAGACGCTTTTCCATAATTTGATATTGATTTTTCAATATCGTTTGCGCTGGCTCAGGTTCAAGATTCGCTTCAACATGATAGATAAAAAGGCGTACTAAGTAGAACAATCCGGCAAACCAAACTACAAATCCGACAATATGAAATGCTTTAAACCAAGAATAAGCCATGAATACTCATCTCCTTTACTTGTGGTTGTGAACCATTTTTAGTGGTAATAAAAAGTTCACAAATGCAGCCTGGAATAACATTAGTAAGTCTGGCAAAAATCCAGAATTTATTTATTTTCCACAGATAAATCATCAGTGTTTATCTGTGGTTTCATTTTTATAATATCGATTTTTGCCAAAGGTATATTGTCAATGAGCATCTTTACGACGCACAAAGGGTAAAAGGTCTTCCAAAATCACCTCGTGGTAATGTTCTTGAGGATAATGTCCAACGTTATTAAGTTTTATTAATTCGGTATTTGGTGCTAAATCTGTAAATTTTTGGGCAACGTCTACAGATAACCAAGGGTCAAGCATTCCCCATTGAATCAGAATTGGCTGTTGCCATTCTTTAAAACCAGATTCAATTTCGGTCATTGCTGAATCAAGCTGTAAATTGCGAATACTTGATAACAGACTCCGCCCAGATGAAGAACTTTTCAAAAATGGTTTTCGATAAATATCTAATTCCTTATCTCCTATGCGATAACGGCTACCACCTTCTAGCGTTCGGTCAACTAATAAGGGGTCTTGAGTCATTACTTCACCTACCAAAGGTAAACCCATTTGTTTAATTTTCCAGGGTAATTTGGCAGCAGTTGATATTGGTGTATTTAAAATAGCTAAGTTGGCAATTTGTTCTGGATGGCGCAAAGCATATTGCAATCCTACAGAACCTAAAAAGCCTTGTACAACTAAAGAAAAATGTTCAAGTTCTAGGGCTTTAACAAATCCTTCTAAAGCTGTGATAAAAGCATCGGGAGTATAAGCAAAATCTCGTTTTTCTGGTTTTGCAGAATAGCCGTAACCAATCCAATCTGGTGCGATCGCTCTTGTACCTTGATTCGCTAGAGCAGGTATAATATTACGCCAACTGTAACTTTGTGAAACTAAGCCGTGTAACAACAACACAGGCGCTAAGTCAGTTCTGCCGATTGGTAAAGATTCTCGATAAAACCATTCCAGTGAATCTACATTGATTTTATGTTCTGTTATTGACACGTTATTTTCCTATATTGGGCATCCCTTCGGCTTACTTCGACTACGCTCAGTACAAGTCGCTCAGGGCAAGTGGGAATTGGGCATTGAGTTGTTTGTTATTCTTCTCATGCTCCTCTGCTCCTCTGCCTCCCCTGCTCCCTCTCATCCCCCTATTCCCTGAGAAATAATCATCTCACGAATCGCATAAGCTGTGGCGGGTGCTAGTAAAACGCCGTTGCGATAGTGTCCGGTAGCTAGGAGGACGTTACTAAACCCTGGTAACTTACCAATAACTGGAGCTGGACGACCTTCAGGACGGGGACGTAACCCCGACCAAGTGCGGAGAATAGTTGCTGTGGCTAATTCTGGGCAAAATGCGATCGCTTGTTCTCTAACAGATTCCAGTAATTCTTGATTTGGCGGTATCTCATTTCCATTGCTGGGAAATTCTACTGTTGCGCCCACCCAATAATCTCCGCCGCCTACAGGAACAATATGGACATCGTTACCCGTTATCGCTGGCTGGAAGTCGGGATTGCCTAACGGAAGCCCTACGCGCATTTGCAACGCTTGCCCAAGTACGGGGCGGATGTCAATTATCTGATTTAGTTTTGCCGTCAGTGGTGTTGAACCTAGCCCTGCTGCGACTACAAACCAATCTGCGGCTATTTTTCCTTCTGTAGTCTCAAGGCGATCGCAAATTTGGGGAGAAGACTCAGGTGGTGAGGTTTGGGCATCTAAAACAGTCACGCCAAATTTGAAAGTTACACCGTTTTGCTGGGCAGCCTCAACTAAAGCTAATGTGAGAGCAGTTGGATCGAGTTGACGATCTTGCGGAGAATAGACCGCGCCAGTAATTTTTTCGCAATCAACTTGAGGACAGATATTCTGGAGTTTAGCCGTGTCCCATATTTCTAAATGCCAGCCTTGAGAGTGGCGAATTTCTACAAGTTTTTCCCATGCTGCTAAATTCTCCTCTTCCAAACCAAGGCTGAGAATTCCCTGGCGGTTAAAAGGGATTTTGCGACCTGTTAAAGCCTCTAATTCTGGAATCAAAGTTTCATAGCGTTGGATGCTAGTTTGTCGCATCTGCCAAGCTTTGCCCTTGATTTTTTGGCTGATTACACCCATCAAAACGCCAAGTGCAGCGCCCGTGGAAGCTTGTGCTGGTGGTTGGCGATCGCAAACTGTGATTTTTAGCCCTTTAACTAGACTCAGTTCATAAGCGATCGCAGCCCCAACTACACCACAACCGATAATAACTACATTCATGACTTGTGCTTGAAGTGAGAAGTTAGGAGTTAGGAGTTAAAAATTTAAAATTCCTAACTCCTATACAGATACGATTAATCGCATCTCTAACTCCTAACTCTTGTACAGACGCGATTCATCGCGTCTCTAATTATTAACCCTCTTCTTTTTTAGGAAGCAGATCAAGGAATTTGTCAATGTCTGTGAAAGCAGCCTGGGATTGATTTAAGGCAACTAGAGGATTGCTAGCACTAGTTGCTTTATCAAGTTTAACTAGGTCGTTAAACAAATCTCGTGTTATTTGGCGGGCTGCGGCTTGATCTTTGGGTAGCAGGTTGGGAGTAACATAAGTCAAGTTCAGCCTTGCTTCTGTTATGGGCCCGTGTATAAAGTTACGCACATTGATCCAATCACCTTTTTGGATCAGGGTTTTCAACTCATCTGAGCGATCGCGCACAGCCTGAATTTCAGGAACATAAGTCTGAATTCTTTCAAGTTGAGTCGCTGTGTAAGTTGGAGGTGTTACTGAAGCACTAGGGCCGCCACAACTCATGAGGAATGTGGCTAATAATACTAAAACAAATGAAAAAATCGAGCGTTGACGCGCCATGACAATGAACTTAATTGCTTTTTGTTTACCGATTCACAGTGTCATTTTAGATCGTCGCTAGCGCAATTTATCGAAAGCGACGGGAAACTCCATCCCCTTGTAGGTGAAGAGGGATAGTCGCCCCGTCGCTTGGGGCATTGGGCATTGGTAACTTCTTCGCCATGCCCCATTCCTCATGCCCGAAAACTCCATCCCCTTGTGGGTGGGGTTTTTCATTGTTCTTGTCTGCTAAGGATTTTGCAGACAATCCTAATATTTTTTAGAAAGGGCAGAGTTTCATCTGCTTTTGAGAACTTTTTAAGTACAATTACTTAAGAGGTGTTAGACAGTCCCAACGAGAAGCTATTTTTCACATTTGTTAGTAAAAACGATTGTTAGGGAAGTCTGATTTAGAGTTGCTAAATCTCAAAGGTCTTGATAAGCTGAAACACCAATAATATAAGCCTTCTGGCGGTTTATCTATCTTCAGATCCCCGAAGATGCCGACGCAATTATAGGAGTGTTTTTTAGTGAATGCAGCTGAACAGGCAACGAACCTTGAACTCGCCAGCAACATTGCTACGGTAGTTAATTTGTTCAAATTCGAGTTTCCTGATGCCAAATCTGATCTCAAACCCTGGAAAAATGACCCAGAAACCAGGGAGTTAGTCGATCCAGATTCTATAGATATTGGCTTTCACTTTCCTGGTATCAGCAAATCTTGGCGAAGTCGTAGTATTTTAATTCAAATCCGATTTTATCAAGATCCCATCAATAATTCTCGGCGTGCGATCGGTGTGGAAGTAGCTGGATTCGATCATCGCGGTGAAGCGTGGCGACTTTCTACGGTGGAAAACTGGAGTGTTGTCGGCGCATCTTCGCCTTCTGATGAAATCGAGGATAAGCTCAAACAAATTTGCCGACAGATTTTAGAAGTTTTTAATAAAGCAAGTGAATGAAAGGGGCAGAAGGCAGGAGGCAGGAGGCAGGAGGCAGGAGAAAACTTTTCCCATGTTCGTGCATCGTCTTGTAGAGAGCATCTTGCAATTTTTAATTAATAATTTTTAATTTTTAATTGGAGCGAAGCGACTTGACTACCGTAATATTTGTACATGGCACGGGCATTAGGGAAAGAGAATACAACGAAACTTTTCAGATAATTGAGCAAAAGATTCACGCCCAACGTCCTGATATCAAAGTTTCTCCCTGCCTTTGGGGTGTATTAGGTGCAAAGTTCAATGATAATCGGGCATCAGTACCCTTGGAGAATGCGACACTGGCTTTATCTCAAGGAGAAGAAGACGCAGAGATTGTATTGTGGGGGCAATTATACCGCGATCCTTTGTATGAATTGCGGCTGTTGTCTTTGAAACCGATTGAGGCAGGAAATCCCTTTGGGGAAGAACCAGGGGATGTTTTACAATCTCGTGTAGCGAGTCTCACTCCGGGATCTCAACTGCAAGCTAAGTTGCAAGAGGCGGGAATTGCAGAGGTATTTGAGCCAGCACGAGAGGCTGTGATTCGCAGTGAACCGTATGAACGGGCATTGCTCACAGTTTCCGAATCTGATTTGAGTGAATATTATGCACCAATAGCTAGAGCAGTTGTGGCTCAAGCTATGTTTATTAGCGAACTGCAAGAAGAATTTCCCCCGATACTCATTGATGCCCAGTTGCGGGATGAAGTTGTGGAATTGCTGACTCTGGCTTTGGGAGAAGCGGAGTTAGGATTGGGTGGCTGGTTATTAAAGCCATTTGTTGCACTAGCACAGCACGGCGGAACAAATTATGTCAGAGGAAACCGCCTTGAGCTAACTGATAAAATTTCGCCTATGCCTGGTGATATTTTGTTGTATCAGACGCGGGGTGAAAAAATCAGGGCGTTTATCCAGCAACAGATTGAACAAGCAGAACCGCCAGTGGTTTTAATCGCCCATAGTTTGGGAGGTATCGCTTGTGTAGATTTGCTAGTGCAGCAGCAGTTATCTCAGGTGGAATTATTGGTAACAGTTGGTTCCCAAGCACCATTTTTATATGAGATTAACGCTCTCTACAGCTTAGAATATGGGCAGTTATTGCCAGAGCATTTCCCGCAATGGTTGAATATCTACGATTTACGGGATTTTCTCAGTTACGTGGGTAATAGAATTTTCCCTGGTAGAATCCAGGATGTGCGAGTGGATAGCAGACAACCGTTTCCCCGTTCCCACGGTGCTTATTGGACAAATGCTAAAACCTGGGAGGCGATTATTTCGAGGTTGCCATAATGGTTTACTTTTTACGGTATTTAGAAAACCAATTCAGTAATCGTAGAAGAACCTCTCCCCCAACCCCTCTCCGCTTCGGAGAGGGGAGTTTGCCTCCCCATTCCCTTGTAGGGAAGGGGGTTGGGGGGTTAGGTCATTTTTCTCATAACGTGAGAGGCTAGGTCATCATGCAGTTGATGGCTAAACCTGAGCGGACTTTTGGGTTAATTGTGGGTATTGAAAAGTACCACGAAACTGCTTGGAACGTGCCAGGTGGAGGGCCAGCCGATGACGCGCTGAAATTTGCTCATTGGCTACATCAGCACGGTGTACCGAAAGAGAATATCCGGTTATGTTTATCAGCACTGGAAGAAAATCATCAGTTAATTGGGGAATGTGGGTTAACTATAGAGTTAGCAACAGAGCAAAATATCTCCGACATTGTGACTAACTTTTTATCCCCAAAGTCGGGGGATTTACTCTACATTTTTTGGGCGGGACATGGTTTGATTACCTCAGAACGAGAGCGTCGGTTGCTTTGTGCTGATGCTAATAAACAGAATTGGCAGAATTTAGATTTAAATTCTTTATTAGTTTTGTTGGGTTCCGATAAATTTCAGATTCGTAATCATATTTGTATTATTGATGCTTGTGCAAATTATGTTTTAGAGTCGAAGGGAAGACCAACTAACTTAGGTGGCAAAGCTTTTTTGAGTGGTCAGCCAAACCCAGTTAGTCAACAATTTGTGTTATTAGCTACGCGAGAAGGAGAGCAAGCTAAGGTAAATTCTGAAAATAAAACAGGATACTTTTCTCAAGTAGTGCGGGAGGCTTTTGCAGCAGCTAATGGGAATTTTCCGCCGAATATGAGGGAAGTTACTGAGGCAGTTAAGCAGCGATTTATTAGTTTAGATAAAAAACAACTGCCGACTTATTTTTATTCCCGCAGTTGGGATGGAGATATTGAAAAATCTCATTTTAACCCGTTTGATATCCCGCATGATATTCCACAGAGTCAAGCTCGTAAGTTTGTTGGGAGGGACGAACAAATAGAACAATTGCATCAGCTATTGCAAGCAAATGATGTTGTGGCTATTACCGATGTGACTGGGCAAGGTGGGGTGGGTAAAACAGAGTTAGCTATTCAATACTCATGGCAATATTTGGAAGATTATTCTGGCGGGTGTTGTTGGTTAAATCCCCAAGGTATTGATTTGGGAACCCAGTTAGTAGAGTTTGGAGTTGTGAATTTACCTAACTTTAATCCGCCGGATGGATTAAGCCTAGCAGGTCAAATTGCTTATTGCTGGAAGAAGTGGCAAGCTGGCAAAGTTTTATTAATATTTGATGATGTCAAAGACTGGAAGCTAATTCAACCCTATCTACCACCCAAAGGTTCTCGGTTTAAGGTGTTGATTACCACTCGTCTAAATACAGGGTTAGTATATCCATCACTGCCGTTAGGTGGATTGTCAGAAGATGGAGCCTTGGAATTATTAACAACTCTGCTGGGAAAAGATAGGGTTGAGAAAGAATTAGAGTTTGCTAAAGGTCTTTGCCGATTTGTGAATTATGTACCAATCGGACTTTACCAAATAGCAGCACAGTGCCGAGAGCCAGGGAGAGTATTATGCTAGCAGACATTCTCGCACAGCTACAAAAGCAAGCATCAGCAGGTGAGTCTGGTGTAGCAGTAGCTTTTGAGTTGAATTGGCAAAGCTTAGAACTAGAGGCGCAAAAATTAGCCTGTTTGGTGAGTTTGTTTGCTTTGGCTCCTATCCCCTGGCCTTTGGTAGAATCAGCAGCAAGTTCTAGCTATTTGGAATTTGACCTAAAAGCTAACTGCACTGTTTTAGTTGAGCGTTATCTGCTGCAAGAATTGGCAGATGACACCTACCAAGTTCACGAACTCATTCAGGAATTATTACGGCAGAAGTTAGAAGAGTTAGCTGAAGCTGACGAACTCAAGCGCGGCTTTTGTCAAGCAATGGTAGCCGTAGCAAAAGATATTTCTCAGACACCCACATTGATAGAAATTGCTCAAGTAACTCTTGCCATCCCTCACCTTGCTGGAACTGCTACAGTTTACCAAGCTTGGTTAAGTGATGATGATCTAATTTGGCCTTTTGTAGGCTTGAGTAGATTTTACCAACGTCAAGGAGCCTACGAGCAAGCTTTACATTGGCGTGAACAAAGTTTATCAGCTGCTAGAAAACGTTTTGGGGATGAATACCCCTCAGTGGCAACTAGCCTGAACAATTCGGCATTCCTCTACGAATCAAAGGGAAGGTACAGCGATTTTGATATCCCGCATAATACCCAACAGAGTCAAGCTCGTAAGTTTGTTGGGAGGGATGAACAAATAAAACAATTGCATCAGCTATTGCAAGCAAATGATGTTGTGGCAATTTGCGATGTGACTGGACAAGGTGGAGTGGGCAAAATGCCAATTTGCGATGTGACTGGACAAGGTGGAGTGGGTAAAACAGAGTTATTTATTCAAGACTCATGGCAATATCCCGAACTTTGGTACATCGAGGCTTTGTCCATGACAAAACGCCTGCTGGGGGATGAACACCCCTCAGTGGCAACTAGCCTGAACAATTTGGCACTCCTCTACAATTCAAAGAGAAAGTACAGCGAAGCCGAACCTTTGCACGTCGAAGCTTTGTCCATGAGAAAACGCCTGCTGGGGGATGAACACCCCTCAGTTGCAACTAGCCTGAACAATCTGGCAGTCCTCTACAATTCACAGGGAAGGTACAGCGATGCCGAACCTTTGTACATCCAAGCTTTGGCGATCGCTGAAAAACAGTTGGGGGCAAATCATACCAATACAATAGCCTTTCGTAAAAATCTGGAATCCTTGTGGCGGAATCGTCAGCCTTGATTCAGGAGAATGGTTGCTTTTGTCTCCCATTGGTTTCAGTAATTTAGGTAATCTGTACCGGCTGTATTACCCGCCTGAGATTCAAATCCTAGTCTAATAAGTAGGCAACATAATTGATTACACAATGTCATTGCAAATGCAGCGAAGCAAAATAATACGATCGCAACGCCTAGAACTACTTCTCTACGATATGATCTGCGAAGGGAGCGATCGCACTAACTGTAAATATTTTTGTTTATCTACTTAATGAGCCTCTAAACCCCATTAAAGAGTCTTTTAGCTCCATTAATGAGTCTTTGAACTCCATTAAAGAGTCTTTTAGCTCCATTAATGAGTCTTTGAACTCCATTAAAGAGTCTTTTAGCTCCATTAATGAGTCTTTGAACTCCATTAAAGAGTCTTTTAGCTCCATTAAAGAGTCTTTTAGCTCCATTAATGAGTCTTTGAACTCCATTAAAGAGTCTGTTTTCATTGATAAAATCCCCGACTTCTTGAAGAAGTCGGGGATTTGAATCTAGCTTAAGTACGTAACTCAGCATCCAGGTTCTCGGTGCGTTAGCCTACGGCATAACACACCCCACAAAATTGGATAAGGCTACCAGTTACCTACAGGTTGAGCAGTTGGAGAAAACATTGAGGGATCGATTGAAATGCCCAATCCTTCAGCTACACGACGACCATAAGAAATATCTGCCCGGAAGAAGTGGCAAAGTTGACGCATTTGGATGTCTTCCCTTGCTTGACTCAGACTACCGACAATATTTTTAGCAAGACGCTCTTGCTGCTCAGGAGTTAGTAACCGATACAGATTACCTGCTTGGGTGTAATCGTCGTTTCCTTCACGATGACTGTAACGATCGACTGTGACATCGCCTAAATGACTAGGTGGTTCTGCATAAGCTGGATTTTCTTTGGGCGTACCCTCAGCGCTATTCGGTTCATAGTTAGGAACGCTACCGCCGTTGTTCCCCGATGCCATAAAGCCATCTCGCTGATAATGCATCACTGGACATTTGGGCTGATTAACGGGTAGTTGCTGATAGTTACCACCCAAGCGATACCGTTGAGCATCTGGGTAAGAAAAAATTCGAGCTTGCAGCATTTTGTCTGGAGAGAAACTAACCCCAGGAACTACTGCACTAGGGCTAAAAGCGGCTTGCTCTACTTCGGCAAAATAATTCTCAGGGTTACGATTTAGCTCTAATATCCCGACTTCAATTAAAGGATATTCCCCTTGTTTCCAAACTTTGGTCAAGTCAAAAGGATTATCAGGATGTTTTTCCGCTTGCTCCTCGGTCATCACCTGAATACACATCCGCCACTTGGGATAGTCTTTTTTAGCGATCGCTTCAAATAAATCATGAGTCGCATGATCCGGATCTTCACCCTTAACCTTAGCGGATTCATCCTCAGTCAAGGTTTGATGCCCTTGCAGAGTCTTAAAGTGAAATTTACACCAGATGCGATCGCCCTCGGTATTAATTAAACTGAAGGTGTGGCTACCAAAACCGTCCATGTGTCGATGGGTTTTGGGAATTCCCCGATCTGAAAACAGGATCGTCACCTGGTGAAGCGATTCTGGACTGAGTGACCAAAAATCCCACTTTGCATTCTGGTCTTTGCAATTGGTTTGAGGATTGCGCTTTTGGGTATGGATAAAATCAGGAAACTTCAAAGGGTCGCGGATGAAGAAAATAGGGGTATTGTTACCTACCAGATCCCAGTTACTCTCCTCAGTATAAAACTTGAGGGAAAAACCTCTAGGATCACGCTCGGCATCTGCTGAACCTTTTTCTCCTCCAACTGTAGAAAAACGCAAGAGAAGTTCCGTTTTCTTGCCAATTTCAGAAAAAAGTTTGGCTTTACTGTAGCGGGTGATGTCATTGGTAATAGTCAAAGTGCCAAAAGCAGCCGCACCTTTAGCGTGGACAACTCTTTCAGGAATACGTTCTCTGTTGAAATGAGCCAGCTTTTCTATGAGGTGGAAATCCTGCATTAATACAGGGCCACGCGCTCCAGCCGTGAGTGAGTTCTGGTTATCGCTAACTGGAATACCATCAGCAGTTGTCAAGTTTTGGGGTTCAGTCATGCGTAAAGAAGCTCTCCATGTAAGTTACTCAGATTGCCCACAGTAGATTTTAGTCAGTAGATTGACGAATGCCTACTGATAGAACAATTTAATTCATAGTCATAACGAGTTTATATATAAATCATACTCGATATGATTATGAATTACCATAAATTTTTTTTGTATTTTGAGAGGATATAGAGGCAATATACAGCCTCTATGCTGCCTTTCAGGTATTTAAATGTTTGAGAATCAACGAACAAACATCTGTCGCCTCAATTGGATGTTCATCAACTAGGTGAGTTTGATGGGTGATAAATAGAGGCCCTTCATCAGAAGAAGTGGTAACGTTACCGTGAGAACCACGAACTAGAGAAGCATCCAGAGGAATCACATCCATTAAGTAGCGGAAACCTAGTTGTTTCTTAAGTAACTTGAGAGCAATTTTGCCTTGAGGAAATTTTATTTGCGGATCGAGGAAAAGTTCTACAGGATCGTAACCAGGTTTGCGGTGGATATCTACAGTTCTAGCAAAATCAGGCGCTTTTGCATCATCGAGCCAATAATAATAGGTAAACCAAGCGTCAGATTGTGCGATCGCTACCAACTCACCCGATCTAGGATGATCGAGATGGTAGGCTTGTTTCCCCTCTTCATCCAACACCTGCGCTACACCTTCAGTCGCTTCTAAAAGCGATCGCACTTTCGGGATGTATGCTGGATCGTTCACATACACATGGGCAATTTGGTGATCGGCAACGGCAAAGGCAATGCTAGCACCAAAATCGAGCAGTTCTCGCCCTAGTTCTTCTCGCACAGCAATTAAACCATTTTCCCGTAGTACGCGGTTCAAATCCACCGCTTTAGAAACTGGCGTAATACCATACTCAGAAAGAATAATTACCTGAGTATTACGCGCTTGAAAATATTCAATTAAATCACCACAAACAGCATCAATTTCTCGTAAATCTGCTTTAATCTGTGTTTGATTGTTACCAAATTTTTGCAGACAGTAATCTAAATGTGGTAGATAAACTAGTGATAGTGTAGGGCTGTAGCGTTCCTCAATCCATTTTGCAGAATTGGCAATCCATTGGCTAGAACTAATAGTAGTTTTTGGCCCCCAAAAATCGAACAGAGGGAAATTTCCTAAATCAGATTGAATTTGCGATCGCACATCACTAGGATGGGTATAAATATCAGGTAATTTTCTCCCATCTGCGGGATACATTGGGCGCGGCGTAATCGCATAATCTACAGAAGAGTACATATTGTACCACCAAAAAAGGTTGGCACAAGTGAAATTTGGATCAATAGATTTAGCTATTTCCCAAACTTTAGGAGCCTGTACTAGTTTATTAGACTGCCGCCAAAATTTAACTTCACACTCATCACGAAAATACCAACCATTAGCGACAATTCCATGCTCATCAGGCAATTTTCCTGTTAAATAAGTAGCCTGAACCGAACAAGTTACAGCAGGTAGCACTTTTTTGATGGGAACCATTTGCCCTTTAGCAGCCCAAGAAGATAAAAACGGAGTATTTTCTCCTAGTAAACTGGGCGTTAATCCGACAACATTTAGAATAACTGTCTTTTTCATAAATTTACTTTTTAATTTGCAGCGAATTCTTTTAATACCCACTCATATTCTCGCTGAATAGAAGTCAGCATATCTATCTTCATTTCTGATGGCAATACATCCCAAGTGTAAGTTTCAATTTCTAAATGTGAGCAATCATTATTTCTTTGAAGTAGATGCAAAACAGTAGCAATATCATCTTGCGTAGATTGCAAAATTTGATAATCATGAATAAAAATTGGAACATGAAAATGAGTGCGCCATTCTTCAGCTAGAGATTGTTCTAAATGTGGTAATGCAGTTATTAAGTCGGGATAGTGATGGAGTGTACCATCGCTGCGACGTTCTATTACCTGGTGAAGATAGGTAGATTCTGCAAAAGGACGTAAGCGTTCAACTATCAAATTACGCTTCTCAACCTCAGCAGGTATTTTTACTTTAATTGCAGCACTGATTTGAATTTTTCCAATCTTAATTCCTGCCGATTGCAAACGTGCAAATACAGATTGCGGTTCCTCATATTCAACTGAAAAATGGCAGGTGTCATAACAAACCCGAACGTGTTCTAGCAATTTAGTTTCTGCTAAATTTTGTTCAATATTTAATTTCTCTGATAAATAACTACCACCAATTGGCAACAACCAATTTTGATAAAAATCAATTATTTCTGAAGTATTTTCAATTAAACCATCAGGCTCAGGTTCTAAATCAATATGAA
Organism: Nostoc sp. LEGE 12450; assembly: GCF_015206895.1. Taxonomy (GTDB): domain Bacteria; phylum Cyanobacteriota; class Cyanobacteriia; order Cyanobacteriales; family Nostocaceae; genus Nostoc. Next base: position 24,569 of record NZ_JADEXU010000039.1, read on the forward strand.
GTATCTTGCCTGTTTCTTCACCGATGCGAATCATTCCTACAACAACTGATGCTATGTTCAAACAACTCTTTTTTAGAACTGTCTCAAAAGTTGCTTGGTCTTTTACCCACCAAGGTTTATAGGATAATGGTAGTGTAGAAATTCCGCCATCAAGTCCTTGGGGTAATAGACTAGCTAAAATGTGTGCCAAGTTTAATGTATAATTTACGCGTTCTTGTGTAGACCAATCTGGTGTATAAACTTGGTCTTTTACTACCTGTCGATGGAATCCGCCATAAGGGAATCCGTTTAAGGTGAAAACATATAAATCTTGTTGAGTTAGCCAAGTTTTGAATTGAGCCAAGTTATTACTTTCTAAAAGTTCTTTTGCAGCAACATCTGCTAACCTCAAGCCAATACCAAAAGGTTCTGTAAGCGATAAACGTGATTTGAGTTCGGGAATATACTTCTCTAAATTGGCGAAAACCTCTAGCCAACTTTCACCAGGATGAATATTGCTGCAATAAGTTAAGTGAAAATTATTGTTTTTTGTAATTTTCATTTTCTAGCTCTATCCCTTGTATATGTAATCTGTTTTCTTTGGCTTAAACTATTTCACAAAATACTTGCTACATATTCATGGGTAAGGGCGCACATCTATGCGCCCCTACAGCCGATTAATGGTATTACTGGGTGTATACATTCAAGTTAAGTAACAGCAAATACTTTTGCTAACTTCATCGAAATTGGTAGCAAGATTAGAACGAATAAACCGTAATACAAACCAGCAAAACCAGATGCAACCGTTGCATCTAAGACTATTAGGGATAAAACACCTATTTTCACAGCATTGTGGATATTTTCGGCTATCGGTTCCCGCGCCGCTTTGATAAAATTAGGCAAGATTCTGATAGCTAATAAAATAGCAAATGGTAAGGCTGCGATCGCTCTATACTCTTCTAATAATCCTAAAGCTAAAACTGCCGTCAGAACTATTGCAATTAGCAGTAATGCGAGTACTCCCGTAATCTTCTTACCACCGTGAACTTCACCCTGACTAATTGCGGTGATAGCAGCAATATAAAGAACAGGAATTAGTGCTAAATACCAACGTTCTCCAATGATTGCAGGTACAGCACTTACGCCTAATAATAAGTTACTGCCACGACACAAACCCATATTTAAAGGGCCAAAAAAAGGATGATGTTTGGCGAGTGAATCATATAGGAGAGACGAGAGAGTGATAAATATAGCGATCGCAGCACTCAAGGCTGATACTTGAAAAGCAGCTATAATACCGATCGCAAACAGTATACTCCCTAATAAAGCAGCATTTTCACGAGATACGCGACCACTAGGAATTGCTCTATTTGGTCGCTCTTTTGCATCTAATTCTGCATCGAAAACATCGTTAAAAACTATACCGCCACCATATAAACCAGTTGTAGCTAATAACAACCAAGCTAATGGAATTAGTATGGCAAAACTTGCTTCGCCATTAATTAATTTAGCAAAAATCATCCCAGAGCCAGAAGCAGCAAAACCAAGAAGAATATCCGCCCACGCAGTAACAATATTAGCAGGACGCATCAATTCCAGATAACCCCGCCAGCTTTGAAAATTTAAGCTTGCAACATTCACTTATCTGCCTCCATGCCTAGTATTTCTCAAAATAAACCGCATATTAAAAATGAACCAGATATTTATACACTCCCCACTCCCAACTTTCTATTCAATCAACACAAAATCTGAAACTGATTTGATTCCTGGTTCTTGTCCCCGTAGCACAGAATTACCACTGAACAGCTGACGCTGATCGATAGATTGGGGATTAAGCCAGTCTGACGCTTTCATCTGCCCAGTTTGACTGTAAGCTGCTAGGGCATTTTCATAACAAACTGCTCGCACGTGTTCTTCAGGAATGCCCCTATCTAACATCAACTGAGCCGTTTTTGGGACTGCCAAAGGATCGCTAATACCCCAATCAGCGCTACTATCTACAATGATGCGACGAACGTTATCACGTCCCGCTACGCTATCGCATCCATACTTACGGACAACTTCTACCATCCTGGCGTTACCCATCTTCGTTTGTGGGTAAATTGTAAAAGCTGCCCAAAAACCCCGTCCTAATACTTCTTCAACGGTTTCTTCGTTGTTGTGATCGATAACTACTTGTGAAGGATCTAAGCCATATTCAATACAGCGATCCATACTCCGACTAGCACCCGCCTTTTTATTGCGATGAGGAGTATGAATTAGTACCAACGTATCGAGTTCTTTGGCTAATTCTAACTGTTGACAAAAGTACTTATCCTCTGCTTCTGTCATATCGTCATAGCCAATTTCACCAATGGCAACAACTCCTTCTTTACACGCATAAAGTGGTAGCAGTTCCATAACTTCAGCTGCTAGCGCTTCATTGTTAGCTTCTTTCGGATTTAGGCCGATTGTGCAGTAGTGTTGGATGCCAAACTGACTAGCACGAAACCGTTCCCAACCGACAAGACTACTGAAGTAGTCTTTAAATGAGCCAGCGTTGGTTCGAGGTTGTCCTAACCAAAAGGCCGGTTCAATAACGGCGACAATTCCATATTCCCGCATTACTAAGTAATCGTAAGTAGTACGGGAACACATGTGAATGTGAGGATCGATATACATCATGGTTTTAATAATTGGGCATTGGGCATTGGGTATGGGGCATTTTTCTTGTCCTCTTCGTCTCCCTTGTAAAGACGCGATTAATCGCGTTTCTCCCCACTCACTTGCGGCTAAAACTGTTCCAAGTCAGATTACCTTGTTGGATGGATGACTGTAAATCTGGGTAGCGAGAAAGTAATGCTTGCGCTTGGGGTAAAGGAGACTCAGCACAAGCTAACGCTGCGGCTTCTTGTTCGGCTGTATCGCCATTAGCCAGTACTTTTTCCAAATCTGTAACGATCGCACTATCCGCAAACCGCCCTACAGGTCGCCAAAGTTCTGGCGTAACTGAGCGTTTAGCTGCCCAACGTTCATGGGCATAGTCTGCTAACATCTTCGCCAATTCTGGGTTAGCACGTTGGTCTAGTCCCCAAATTAGATGCAAAGGACTGCCGACAAATACAGCCTTCAGTACCATCTGATTCCAAGCAGCATTGTCTAAATAATTTGCTGGATAAGGGTTACGTAGTGCTATGGCTTGGAATACATTACTCATATTGCTGCGAATTCCCTCAGCAGCACGGTGGCGATGTAACTCTGGATGTGGTAGTAGCGGTAAACTTTGATAAAGAGCAACTAACTCCCCCATATCGGCAGTGGAGAAGACTTGATCGAGCGTTGGCGTAGCCTCTCCAAAGGAGACTCGCACATACCCCTGGGCATCATCGTGGGGCAAAGCTAGAAGCAAGAGTGTGCGACCTGCTTGATCTACACTCCAATTACCAGGATACCAACCGGGAATCACATCTTCTGCTGCTTCCAAGTCCTGGAATGTTAGCTGCAAATCCTGTTTACCTAGATAACGCGGTACAGCACTAAATGCCGTGAAAAAAACTCTTTCAGCAGCGCCGCTAGAAATTTGTGCCTGCTTCTGCTCCAGCCAAGCAAAAGCTTTCTCTGAAACAGACTTTAACAGCCAGTGATGCAGTAACTTGTTTACTTTACTCATGATGAATTTCAGGAGAAGTTGCCCAACTTTTTTGTGACAACTAAGTATAAAATCTACCACTAAACTTGATACTTTGTGTTTAAAACAGCTAATAATATACTACTGAGTTCGTAACTTTACTGAATCTATAAAATTTTCCCGATTTTGGAGAAGATATTGTAAAGATGGTATTTTAATTAGATAAACTCTAGAATTAACTTACGGAAAAAAATTAAAATCTTATCTAAATAAGAATATCCATTGCTAACTTCAGATATAAACGATAGGCATCAATAAAAATGTAAATTAATGTTATTGTCAACTTTTTAGACCAGGATAACTACGCTTGGAAATTATGATTAATTTAATATTTTTAACTGTTTAATAAATCCTTTAAATGCTGAATTGTTTGATAATTTACTATCTTAAAATTAGTCTCAATTGTAATTGCATTAGTGCATATATTCACAGGTACTAAAAAATAATAATACTTTAAATGGCTATTAAACAAAAAACCGCTCTTAATCTGCAACCAATTAACCAATGTGTCCGCGTTACCTTCAACTATGATGTTCACTTCACGAGAGGTCTATTTCAGTTAGATAATCCTTTATTTGCACAAGTGATTGCCGCAGATGGGGAAACAACCCCAAAGCAAATACTAGCAGTTGTAGATGGAGGATTTTTACAGTACCAAGATGGCTTACTAAAAAAATTATCAGTCTATGCTCAGTATTATGAAGATGTACTAACACTGAGCGGTGAGCCGATAGTAGTTCTTGGTGGAGAAAGAGTTAAGAACGATTCTAGATTTATAGAGCAAATTCATCAGCGAATCAATGCAGCTGGATTGTGCCGTCACTCCTACGTTTTAGCAATTGGAGGTGGAGCCGTCCTAGATATGGTGGGATATGCAGCAACAACGGCTCATCGAGGAATTCGGCTGCTACGAGTACCGACAACAGTATTAGGACAAAACGATTCGGGTGTAGGGGTAAAAAACGGAATCAATGCTTTCGGCAAGAAAAACTTTTTGGGTACATTCATGCCGCCTTATGCTGTCTTAAATGACTTTGATTTTCTGACTAGCCTTGACGATCGAGATTGGCGATCGGGTATTGCAGAAGCGGTGAAAGTAGCGCTGATTAAAGATGCAGATTTCTTCGATTTCATTATGACTAATGCCGATAAATTGGCTAATCGGGATATGGACATAATGGAAAGATTGATCTATCGCTGTTCGCAGTTGCATTTAGAGCATATTGCTGGTGGCGGCGATCCATTTGAAATGGGTTCATCGCGTCCTTTGGATTTTGGACACTGGGCTGCTCATAAACTAGAGCATTTAACTAATTACAGTTTACGTCACGGTGAAGCTGTGGCGATCGGTATTGCTTTGGATACGACCTATTCATATTTAACAGGTCAACTTTTGAAATCTGAGTGGCAAAGTGTTCTACATACACTCAATAAGTTGGGGTTTACATTGTATGTATCGGCACTTACAGAGCAATTAGATCAACTAGACCATCCCGATTGTCTATTTAGGGGGCTTACCGAGTTCCGCGAACACTTGGGAGGAAATTTGACAATCACTCTTCTAGAAGGGATTGGGCAGGGAATAGAAGTCCACCAGGTGGATTTGTCTTTGTATAGAGATGCTATTTTGATGCTGCAAGATTGGCAACTCTCGCATTGATTCTCCCTCATGGAAGGGAAGTTAGAGTGGATTGCCATACAAACGAGCGATCGCTAACCAAAATCTTATAGCGATCGCAAGCACAATTCTATTCCTGACTTGTTTTCGGTTTGATGTATGCGATCGCTTGTTTCCAAACGGTGGTTTGCTGACTGTTTTCATCAGCAATACAGATACACTGTGGATCTTGCCATACAACCTTTCCTGTGAGTACATCCTGAGTCACCAGCTTTAACTCAACTGGCGTTGTTTGTTTAATCAGGTTTTGGACAAGTCTAATACTGGGTAAAGTGGTGTCAAATTCGGTAAGCATTTTTAGTAAAGATGAACCTACAAGGCAAAATAAAGAGTAACTAATCCTTGATAATTCATCCTTGAGAAAATGGCAATCGAATTTACTAAGTATCATGGTCTGGGTAACGATTTTATTCTGATTGACAATCGCTCGTCATCTTTGCCCGTATTGACTCCAGAGCAAGCCATCCAGTTGTGCGATCGCCATTTTGGTATCGGTGCTGATGGTGTAATTTTTGCCCTACCTGGAGAAAACGGCACTGACTACACCATGCGGATTTTTAATTCTGATGGTTCGGAACCAGAAATGTGTGGCAATGGCATTCGCTGTTTAGCTGGCTTTTTGGCAGATTTAGAAGGTGAATCCCGGAATAAAGACTCATATCGCATTCATACCTTAGCTGGTGTGATGATTCCTCAAATCTTGCCTAATGGTCAAGTGAAGGTGGATATGGGTCTACCCAGGTTACTAGCTGGCGAAATTCCTACCACCCTTGCACCTGTTGAAGAAAAAGTAATTTCTCAGCCGTTGGAGGTGGTGGGGAAAACTTGGGATGTCACTTGTGTAAGTATGGGAAATCCTCACTGCATTACCTTTGTGGAAGATGTAGCAGCAATTGAACTAGAAAGCATAGGCCCGAAATTTGAGCATCACCCAGCTTTTCCCCAACGCATAAATACCGAATTTATTCAAGTGGTGCGCCCTGATTATTTGAAAATGCGGGTGTGGGAACGGGGTGCTGGGATTACATTAGCTTGTGGGACTGGTGCTTGCGCTTCTTTAGTAGCTGGTGTGTTAACCGGGAAATGCGATCGCACTGCCACTGTAGAATTACCTGGTGGCCCCTTGCAAATTGAATGGTCAGAAATCGACCAACGGGTTTACATGACAGGCCCGGCTGAACGAGTCTTCACGGGGAAACTGTAACCGACTTATCACTGGCATTACGCAAGTATTAGAGTTATTTTGAGGGTTTATAGTAAGGACTTTAGTATTTAGAAAATCAAGACTAAAGTCCTTACTACGAAATTGTTAAGATTCACTTTTCTGTAGAGATTGTATGGGGGGATTAACGCTAGATTTGATAGATTCTTTATTAGAAATTGCTAAATATATACCCCCTACAATTAATGCCAACCCTAGCAAGTTAAAAATACTCAAGCTTTCCGAGAAAAGTATCCAAGCAAGAATAGCAACAATCACTGGATTGAGTAACAAAAGTAAAGAGATGAATCCTGAAGAAAACGTTTTCAGGCTGTATACAATTAGCCCATGACCCAAGGATTCGCAAATAGCAGCTAGCGCAAATACTACTAACCACCCTGACAAAGAAACTGGCAAAGGTTGTTTTTCAAAGATTAGTACTACTGGAACCATTAATGAAGTTGCGATGACACAGCGCCACAGAAGGATAGTAATAATTGAAAACTTATTGCGGATTTGCTCGATTAGTAAAAAGTTTGCTGCATAAAATATCGATGAGATTAGGGCAACAGCATCACCTGTAAAATTATTATTAGAGCGTAATAAATCTTCAAATCCAACTGCGATCGCGCCGATTATGGCTAATATCAGACCGATGATAAATTTGCGCCCAAAAATCTGATTAAAAAATAGCCATCCTCCTAATGTAGTAAATAGCGGATTAAGACTACCTAACGCATTAGCATTCGCAGCACCAGTCTGGGTTAGCGCCCAAGTCCAAGATAATCGACCTAGTACATGAACTAGACCCACTGCTATTAAAAACGCTATCTCTTTGATTGGATAAGGCTGCTGTGGTAATACAGGTTGATCATCTTTAATCTGAGTCCGTGCTTGGTTAATTCCACTCCATAATCCAAAGATAATAGTCGCTATCCATAAACGATTAAAGAATGTAGCAGTAGCGCTCATTTCTCTAAGAGCAATTTTAATCAATATTGCTGTTGAAGATAAAGCTAATAATGCAATTATTACTATGATTATCGGCAGGATGTTTAAAGTTTTATCAGACTTTTCTGTTGTTAGGATTAATTGATTTTCTACCATTTAGTTTAGATTTATTATACGAACCGCCAAGTGCGCCAAGGGAGAAGGAGCAATTATTTGGGATTACTTAGGTAATAGTGCCATAGAAGTCTTGCCGCAACTGCTCGCCACGGTCGCCAGTGCTGTGTCATTGCTTCCAGTTGAACTGGTGTTGGACGTGTCGCCAAGTTTTTGATTTTTTGTAATGCGATCGCGATCGCTAAATCGCCTTTAGGAAAGACATCAGGACGTTGCAACGCCATGAGTAAATAAATATCAACTGTCCAGTCTCCTATACCTTTAAGATGCTTTAACTCAGTTCTGATAGTAGTTTCATCCATTCTTTCCAGCTTGCTGAGGTCAAGCTGATCGCTTGCGATCGCATTCGCCAATCCACGACAGTATAGAATCTTTTGCCGGCTGAATCCAATCCCTCTCAATTGAACATCATCCAATGTCAAAAAATTTTCTGGTGTTAGCGGTACAATAACCCCACATAGACGGTTAAATACAGCCCTCGCAGCTGCTACGGAAACTTGCTGTTCCAGAATTATGCACAGAAGCGTTGCAAAACCCGGTTCTCTTGACCATATTGGTGGAGGCCCGAGTGTTTCTAAAATCCGAGCCAAATCGCTGTCAAGATTGGCAAGCACCATTAAACCACGGGTGAGACTTTCTTCAGTCAATGATTCTAGTTCAGGTATTTGAGTCATCTTTGCTCAATTTCGATTCTTGTACAAGCAGTTTTTGTTTGCGCTCAATCCCCCAACGATAACCACCAAGACTGCCATCACTCCGCAGCACCCGATGACATGGTATGATCACCGCGATCGGGTTAGCTCCACAAGCATTTCCCACCGCACGGACTGCTTGGGGTTTGGCAATATCACGAGCAATATCAGTGTAGGTACGAGTTTCGCTATAGGGAATTTTTTGTAATACTTGCCAAACCTGTTTCTGAAATGCTGTCCCACGGACATCAAGTGGTAAATCGAGATGTGTTTCATCTCCCGCAATCAAGTCGAGGATTGCTTGTATCCATTCTTTGTGTATGTGGTCATCACGTATGATGTGCGCTTGGTGAAATTCTTGATTCAAGATGTGTTCGAGTTTGTCTGCTTCATCACCTAGTTTAACGGCACAAATTCCCTTGTCTGTTGTTGCCACCAGTAAATATCCTAACGGACATGGAGCGATCGCATAGACAATGCTGATTGTTTTTCCAGCTTGTTGGTAAATTTTTGGTGTCATTCCCAGTTGCTTCGGTGCTTTTTCATAAATTTGACTACTTGAACCATACCCCGTGTCGTAAACTGCATGAGCAATTTCCTCCCCTGACTGGAGACGCTGCTTTAATCGTTGGCTACGCAGCGCATCTGCATATTGAAAAGGCGATACACCAATTATTTGCTTGAATAGCTTTTGCAGATAACTAGGACTCATTTCCACCTGAGAGCATAATTCTGAGAGGGTGGGGATGCGATCGCTTTGTGCTTCAATATATCGACATACTGCTAAGACTTTCGCTTTGGCTGGATTTGGAACTGTTTCAAATTGTGGCTGACAGCGTTTACAAGGTCGAAAACCTGCGCTTTGAGCCTCTTGTATCGACTGGAAGAAACAAACTTGATTGCGATTTGGTCTGCGACTAGGGCAAATAGGTCGGCAATAAATGCCTGTGGAACGAACACCGTAGAAAAACTTGCCCTCAATTGTGGCATCTCGATTGAGAACGGCTTTCCAGAGAGTTTCCTCTAAAAATTGTGTCTGTTGTAATTGCATTCATGCCACCTCTGCCCTTTCTGTTACGCTATGTACTAAGCTGCTAACACTAGACTAAGTGGATTGAAAACCACTTTCTATCTGATTGTTGCGATCGAAGTCGGCTTTGTTTACTGCAACTACGGCTAGACGGTGTTTGGGTGCGTAATTTTCGAGAATAACTTATGAGAATTTAGGATTATTTGGGTAGATGTTTAGCGATCGCTTTTTTGGAGTTTTGCTACTTTTTACTGTTCTCGTGTTTTCAGCTTGGGTAACAGTTCACCATGAATATCTGCTCAAAATGATTCATTCAATATATCTAAAAGTTCTTGAGGAATTTTGAGAGTCTGTTTATACAGCAATTTTCAAATGAATAGCTGTGTAGCGAATATCTTGAGTGTCAAGCTATGCCTACTGTGGTAAACTACGCACTTTAAAATTATGCTACTTTTAACGACTTTTCTAGTGTTTTTGGCTCTGGTAGAGGTTGACCGTCTGCCAAAGATGATTCAATTAGCATTTCTAAAACTTCTTGAGCATTTTTGAAAGCTTCTTCGTAAGTATCTCCGTGAGTATGACAAAACTCTCCCCATTCAGGAAGACTCACAACAAAACACTCATCTTCATCAGACCACTGAATAATTATTGTATATTTCATTCTTCTGAAACATAATTACAAATTACGAATTACGAATTTTTAACTTCCAGTTTTTTACCCGACCCTCAACAACATCTTTTTTACCCCTCTCGAAGGATTCAATAAATCCAGGAATATCAACTAACTCTTGGGTAGCGTCTTCACTTTCTTTATCTGCTAGATAAGCTAAGAAGTCAGCAACCAGTTCTAGGCGTTCTGAAGACAATCCATCTAGATATTGGTTGATTTGTTGACGAACTTCTGTGTTGTTCATATTTTTGAAACTCTTTTACTTCTCTAATTCTGCCAACTTTTGTTGAGCAAAGTTTCGCACTTGCTCATCTGGGTCATTCTCTGCTCTGTCGCGCAGCAGTGGTAAAGTCTGCGGATGTTGAGGAAATTGCTTGATAACTATCTCCAGTGCAACCCGTCGAGGGTTGTATTTATCCGGGGGATTATGGCTACCCTCAAAGGAGTCATTAACAGCGCAGTTGTAGTAAATTTCAAACAATTCAGGCTGATTTCTGAAGTGTTTAGCTAATGCTTGGATGGCTGCACGTCGCACATAGTCATTATTATCAGCAGTGATCCGGTCTTTGAGAATCGAGCGGGTGTCTGGGTCATCTTTGAAATTGCTGGCTAATGCTTCGATAGCTGCACCTTGCACATATCCATCATTATCAGCAGTGGCGCGGTCTTTGAAAAACGAGCAGGTGTCGGGGTGATCTGGGAAATTACTAGCTAATGCTTCAATTGCTGCACTTCGCACAAACTCATGATTATCAGCAGTGGCGCGGTCTTTGAAAAATGAGCAGGTATCGAGGTCATCTTTGAAATTTCTGGCTAACTCTTGGATAGCTACACTTCGTACATGCTCATGATTATCAGCAGTGGCGCGGTCTTTGAAAAATGAGCAGGTATCGAGGTCATCTTTGAAATTTCTGGCTAATGCTCGGATGGCTGCACCTCGCACAAACTCATGATTATCAGCAGTGGTGCGGTCTTTGAGAATCGAGTGGGTGTCCGGGTCATCTTTAAAATTGCTGGCTAATGCTTCAATGGCTGCACTTCGTACATGCTCATGATTATCAGCAGTGGCGCGGTCTTTGAGAAACAAGCGGGTGTCTGGGTCATTTTTAAAATTGCTGGCTAATGCTTGGATGGCTGCTTCTCGCACAAACTCATGATTATCAGTAGTGGCGTGGTCTTTGAGAATCGAGCAGGTGTTCGGGTCATCTTTGAAATTACTGGCTAATGCTTCAATGGCTGCACTTCGCACATTCTCATGATTATCAGCAGTGGTGTGGTCTTTGAGAAACAAGCGGGTGTCCAGGTCTTCTTTGAAATTACTGGCTAATGCTTCCATGACTCTATATTGCACATACCATTCATTATCGGCAGTGGCGCAGTTTTTTAGAAACGAGCAAGTGTCCGGGTCTTCTTTGAAATTACTGGCTAATGCTTCGATGGCTGCACCTCGCACATATTTATCATTATCAGCAGTGGTGAAGTCTTTGAGCCAGTGTAAAGTCTCACGGTTGTCTTTCCCAATTAGAGTGACTATTGCAACTGCTTGAGTGCGAATTTTTCTAACTAGAAAAGTTTCTTTGTAATTTGGTCTCGTCCCTTGGTAATAGTACCAGAGGTCATATTTAGTTAAGTCTTTAAGCTTATCAAGCAATTTATTTGCCACTGACGCAATTACCGAGCAATTTCTTACTTCTGCAAGACACTTAGCCGCTAAAAACAGATTAATAAACTTTTCCTTTTCCCCATCTTGCACCATTAAGTAATCAAGAATTTCACCAACAAATTTTGGCTCAATCATTCCCGCAATTAGCAGCAATACTTCATGCCAAGTTTCATCTTGCCAGTGTTTGCCAAAAACTTCAGCTTTGAGATACTCAATTGTAATACTGCGTTCCTTCTCAAACTGCCAGACAAACTCCCAAGCACAGAAATATTCTAAAAAAGTCCGATGCACAAAGGCATAGTAATCTGCACCCAAGAAACATAAAATAAAATTGCGATCGCGCAGTTGTTTCATCAACCGTCTGGCTTTATCTCTGGCATCACTCACTGGTATGCTTTGCAGATATTTAGTGAAGATTGCTTCTAAATCATCCGCATAGATAATGTTGCCAGCTAAACCTTTTTCACTGGTTTGCATTTGGTAAGCAACTTGACGCAACATTGCCTGTTTATCTTTATAATCAATAATGTCCAGACGTTCATCCGGCTTTAAATTGCGTCCCTCGTCCCAATTATGCAACAGAACCTCTGAAGCATCTTTATACAATTCACTTCTATCTCTGGGTAATTCTCGCTTGAGATTGAGAATTGCCATCATCGTTAACAGCAGAGGATTTTGTGCTAGTTCTGCAATTGCTTTTGATTCATTAATTACTCTTTGTAGACGCTCTCGTTTGATATTTTTATCTCTTTCTTCCGCTTGACTAAAAGTTTTATCGTGCCAACGTTCGATAAAATCTTTAATTTGTGTTGGTTCTAAATCTTGCAACATAAAGTGGCGAAACTCTGCGTCTCGCAATTGTTGCTGCTTATAGCCGATGATCCGAGAAGTGACAATTACCTGCACATCGGGATATTCATTAGTGAAACGATGAATACAGGTAATTACTTCCTCCCGCTTTGCCGATTCAAAGATTTCATCCAAACCATCAAACATGACTAAAGCGTTACCAGCCTTTAGCTGCTCATGCAATTTATGCTGATTGAGGTGATAAAAACAATTGGGACTATTATGGTAAAATTGGAGAAAATTATTACAACTACCCGCATCGCGATCGCGCATATAATTGCGTAATTCAATCAGCAAAGGAATTGGCAGATTAAAATCATTCTGCTCAAGAGTTTTTTCTACCCAATCCAATGCTAGATATTGCAACAATGTAGACTTACCAGAACCAGGATCGCCTAAAATAACTAGATAATTTTTGCGTTGCTTATCTCGGACAACATCTAATACTGAACGGATTGGCTGTTCAAAATAAGTACGTTGATAACGTTCTGTTTCTTCTTGAAATTTTTCTATTTCAAATTCAGTATCTAATTGATTACTTTCTTGTAGCCTACGGAGATGTTCTTTAGGCAGTTCTGGTAAAACCTGATAAACTTGCCGCACATTTTGCGGAATAAACATTTGCCATAAATTTACCGGATGTTCGCGGGCTGTAGTTTCTAAACTATCTAACTTCAGATTGCCGTAGCGTTCACGAATAGTTTCTAAATATTGCGGTAAATTAAAATCTTTGGGAATATCAGTGTTCTCTTTTAAAGTCTTGTCAATACTAGATAATTTTTGAAGTTCCAATATATAGCGTAACTCTTCCGAATCCGAAAGAATATCTTGAACTTGTATGAGATACTGTTCTGTAATTGTTTGCCAGTTAAATTTAGGTGGTAGAGGTTGGATTTGAAGTCTTTTCCAACTATCTGCTAGTGTTTTAAAATCTAGAGAATCACATTTAATGTCAAAAGCCTGACCAAGAATTTCTTTAACTGACTTATCACGAATAAATTTATTGATATCTTCAGCGTAATTTTGAATTTCAGCTTCAGAAAGTTTGCAACGAACCTTTAATTGTTGCTGCATCAGTTGCAAAAATTCTGTCAGCGCCATAACGACAGCTTTCTGAAGCGGTTCTTGTTTGAAGGGTACGGTTACAGCATTATTAAAGATATGTTTAAAAAAATCTTTAGAGTAGTCCTTGACTAAATCTTTGAAAAATTCTTCGCTAATAATAGTTTTGACGAGAAATCCAACCGCTTTTTGACCTATCCAGAGAGTGAACCACTCAACTATCATACTCACGCCTGCTAAGTGCTTGACTACGAGTATATACACCTGTCAGAGAAATCTTTCCAGATTTCTGGGTTTTTAGCTTAAGAGCGATGCTGGTTGAAGATTTGTTAAAAATAACTAATAACTGTGCATTGATATTAGGAGTAATTTTATGGTTCTACAAGTTAACCCCATCAAAAAAGAACCAATTGTTACTTGGGAAGCACTTCCAGCCGACTTCATTTTACCAGACGAGCCAGTGGAAAATATTCAACAACCTGCGATCGCTGCTGCGCTTACCGATGCTTTGGGAACCGCAGCACGCATCCAACCCCAGATGCTGATTGGCTCTAATTTTGGGCTTGTAGCCACAGTCAACAAAAAAATTGTCGTTAAAGCACCAGACTGGTTTTATGTCCCTCAAGTGCAGCCTGTAGGAATAAATGTAGTTCGTCGCAGCTACACCCCGAATTTGGAAGGCGCTGCTGTGGCTGTAGTGATGGAATTTCTCTCAGACACAGAAGGCGGAGAATTATCAGTCCGTTCAACTCCACCCTACGGTAAACTCTATTATTACGAAAAGATTCTCCAAGTTCCCACCTACGTAACCTACGACCCTTACGAACCCAGTCTAGAAATACGATGCTTGCAAAATGGACAATATAATTTGCAGCAAGCAGACACCAATGGACGTTACTGGATTCCTGAGTTAGAGTTATTTCTCGGAATTTGGCAAGGTGAAAGATTATGCCAAACCATGAATTGGCTGCGCTGGTGGGATACAGAAGGAAATTTGCTGTTGTGGAGCAGTGAACAAGCCCAACAAGAACGCCAACGCGCTGAACAAGAACGTCAACGTGCTGAACAAGAACACCAACGTGCTGAACAGGAAAGCCAACGTGCTGAACAGGAACGCCAGCGTGCTGATATATTAGCAGCTAAGTTACGTGAGCTAGGTATTGACCCTGATGCGTAGGCGTAGCCCTTCTCTACGAGAGGCTGTGCCCTAAGCGTAGCTATGCCGCAGGCTTTACGGCTGCGCTCAGGAACCACCCGTCGTAGACATCGCATAACCTAAAGAAATGCTGGGAATAATAATTTTGGGACATCAGCACCAAAATTCATTCCATGAAACAGCAAAAAAATCAATTCAGCCATCTTACTGCGATCGAAAGAAGTTATCTATCATTTCCGGCACAGTTTTTATTAAATCAAAACCTTCTCCAAGGCAAAATACTAGACTTTGGTTGTGGCTTTGGTAATGATGTTAAAATATTGCGCCAAAAAGGTTGTGATATTACAGGCTATGACCCTTATTATTTTCCAGAATATCCTGATAATAAATTTGATACCATAATTTGCTTTTATGTTTTAAATGTTTTATTTATTGAAGAACAAACTAATGTCCTAATGGAAATATCCCACTTATTAAAACCAGGAGGTAAAGCTTATTATGCTGTAAGAAGGGATATCAAAAAAGAAGGGTTTCGAGAACATTATATTCACAAGAAACCTACATATCAGTGTATTGCCAAACTTCCCTTTACTTCAATTTGCTTAGATGAATATCGGGAAGTATATGAGTATGTCCACTATAATCATCAGCGAAATTCATCTAACTATTGTATATTTTGTAATCCCAATAAAGCTCTCAGGCTATTAACTGAGTCAGCAACTGCTTATGCTATTTTTGATGGCTACCCTATAAGTAAAGGGCATGTTCTAATTATTCCTAAACGCCATGTTAGCGGCTATTTTGAACTCCCATTTAAAGAGCAATCTGCTTGCTGGTTTATGGTGAACAAAGTACAAGAAATTCTCAAAGCAGAATTTGAGCCTGATGGCTTTAATGTAGGAATGAACATCAATAGAGCCGCAGGTCAAAATATCATGCACGCTAGTATTCATATCATCCCTCGCTACAAAGGTGATACTGTCTCTGCTAAAAGTGGAATCAGGAACGTTATTCCTAAAAAACAATAGTTTTTCTGTAATTATGCAGGATTCCAAATTCTGCTGTAATCTAAATGCTTTCAAGTAATTATAAAAATTACTGGAACATCATGACTTGCTCAAACTTATCTCATAAGGTTGAGATCATCTCTTAAGTGCATCGTCACCATGCTTTTTCAGTACAACCTCTACTTTGTTATTCTGAGCGTTACTGTAATCATCTCAACTACTGTTGCGTTTGCAGCTTGGCAACGTCGCTCAATTTCTTTGGCTAGCAAGCCTTTCATTTTGATGATGTTAGCGATCGCAGGATACGCTACAGTTGCAGCAATGGAAGCAGCAGCAATTTTGCTCCGAGAAAAAATATTTTGGTCAAAGCTGGAGTACGTCGGCTCAGGCAGTGTAATTACGCTCTTCCTCATATTTGCAATGCACTTCACGAATAAAAATCGTTGGTTAACGCCTAGAAATACAGCGTTGCTATGGGCTATCCCTACCTTCAATGTGATTTTGGTGGCAACAAACGAATGGCATGGTTTAGTCTGGTCTGGCTTTTTGCCAGATCCCAAAGGAACTAATTTTGTGATTTATCAACATAATCTTGGTTTTTTTTGGATCATGACCTGCGTTTACGTCTACACGCTTACAGGGGTAGTAATGCTTATTCAGAAAGCCTTAGTGCCATCAGTTCTGTCTCGTCGGCAGTCAAGCATGGCATTAGTCGGTGCAGTATTACCAATATTAGGCGCTAGCTTGTATATGCTTCGCCTTACTCCTCCTGGTCTAAATCTCACGCCCATGAGCTTTATGCTGGCTGGACTGTTCTATTTTGTTAGCCTTTCTCGCTTTCGAATGTTTGACCTCGTTCCTGTAGCTAGAGACACGTTGATTGAGAATATGAGTGACGGTGTGCTGGTATTGGATGCCAAAAACCGGATTATTGACTTTAATCTGGCTTTAAAACATCTGATTGGGGTGAAAAAACAGGATATTGGACAGCCTGCTGCTCAAGTTCTGGCACAATGGCCAGAAATAGTCAGGCTTTACCATGCTCATGAAAGCGTCAAAACAGAGATATTCATAGATTCGGTAACTCCTTGTTATGTAGAGTTACTAATTACCTCATTACACAATCGACGTAAGCAGTTAACAGGCCGTTTACTTGTTTTGCGTGACATTACTCAACGTTATCAGGCTGAATCGGAACTGCGACAGGCGAATGAATATTTGCACAAACAGGTACTTGAAATTCAAACATTACAGGTTCAGTTACAAGAACAGGCTATGCGGGACGGACTGACAGGCTTGTTTAATCGCCGTTATTTTGATGAGATATTTCCAAAAGAACTAATACGAGCAACGCGGGATTCCGATCGAGTTGCCTTAATAATTATGGATATCGATTATTTTAAAAATATTAATGATACATTCGGTCATCAAGTTGGCGATCGCGTCATTCAGGTATTTGCAGACCTTCTTCGCAACTATAGTGACTCTCAAAACATTGTGTGTAGATATGGTGGTGAGGAGTTTGTATTGGCTTTACCTGGGCTGACACAGGAGAAAGCGTATCAGCACGCCGAACAAATCCGATTATCCTTTCAAGCTGCGCGGTTGCAATCTGGAGGTAAAGAAATACATACCACAGTTTCGGGTGGAGTGGGTGTGTTTCCAGATCATGGAAAAACCACTGATGAGTTATTGCAAGTAGTAGATAAAGCACTATATGCCGCTAAATTAGATGGGCGCAATTGCATCAAGCGTGTGCAATCTAATTGATGAGATGTAGAAATTTCAACAATCATTGATGAAAAATACATAAATATAATAAAACCTAAAAATTAGGTTTTGTTGAAAATATTGCAAAATATTTCAGTTAGACCAGATTATCTGGATCTATTCCCAGCGCTCTTAATTGTTCCGCCAACTGTTGAACCCGTTGTTCTGCAACATCAGCGCGTTGAGCTTCTTGTTGAGCGCGTTGTGCTTCTTGTTGGGCGCGTTGTGCTTCTTGTTGAGCGCGTTGTACTTCTTGTTTTACTTGTTCTGCGGGCGTGAGATATCGTTGTCCTTGCTCATCATACCAATACATCCATTCTCGCGTTACGCCACAATAATTTCCTCTTTCGCAACCAATCCCTAAACCAATTTCTGGCAGCCAAACTGGATTTCCCTCTTGCAATTCATACTTACCATTAACTAACTTATGTACTTCCAGATGAGGTTTGCGGCGGCGACGAGAGGAATAAATCACATAGTAAAGTACGCCCAAAGCCTCATATTCATCCAATTTAGTCGTGTATTCCTTGCGATAATTTTGAGAAACTACTTCTAGCACGAAAATCGGTACAACATTTTCATCCCACAGCACATAACTGGGACGCAACTCTTCATCATAAAACCGCTCTACCCCTAAGCTCAAAAACCCATCTGGCACAATGGGCGGTTTATCGGGGTGATAATAAATACCCATATCTATGGCAAATAGCCAGTCCATACGTTCTGCCCAAAGTATCAGCAGGATAGCCTTCAGCAAACCTGGTATCAATTCTTGCAGTTCATTATCCACAGGCGTTTCGTCAGAGTCTGGTAGTTCCTCGGCTGAGGGCAAGTGCCTTGGTAAGTTGTAGTTTAACATCGCTGCTTTCCCCAAAAATCAAAGGATATTTGGCTGTATTTGGCTCATCAGAATTATAGCGATTTCTCCACTAGCAATATCTACAAAAGGGCTGTTTGGTAACGCACGTAGATTGATGATTAGGATTTACGTCTACCTACTTATTCCAATCCGATAATCTTGATAATGTAAATATTTTATTTTGACTAAGTGATACCACTTGTGGTATTGATAAATAACTAAGATTCTACAGATAAAATAGTTACTAGCTCATTTCTTAGTTGTGCAGAGCATTGCCTCAGCTAAAGTTGCAGCCTAGCCAACAATGCAAGCGTTTCTACCCCACCAAGAAAATTGCTGAAGCTGATAAGATTTGAGTAACTCTTAACTATTAATAAATATATAAGTGCTTAGTGCTATTAATGCTTTATATTTAGCGACAGGGTTGTGCAAACAGCCACTCATCTTCAAATACTTAGGAGGCCGTACCCACCGGGAGCAACTCACGCTTCGATACCATCAGCACGTAGCGTAAGTAAAGGTGAAGTTGATATTAAAACGAATAATTTTTGCTGAATTGCGGCAGATAAAGACTAAACTAAAAAGTCTTGTGCAGCAAAACCTGTAGCTTTAAATGAAGTAATCATGTCTAAGGTTCTTGTCTCTGATTCTATTGACCAAGCTGGAATTGACATTCTTTCGCAAGTTGCTACTGTTGATGTCAAAATAGGTCTAAAACCAGCCCAACTGCTCGAAATTATTGGTGAATATGACGCACTGATGATTCGCTCTAGTACGCGTGTCACTCAAGAAATCATTGAAGCCGGCACTCAGCTAAAAATCATCGGTCGTGCTGGCGTGGGTGTGGATAATGTGGATGTTCCCGCAGCCACACGTCGGGGAATTGTAGTAGTCAATTCTCCAGAGGGAAACACAATTGCCGCCGCCGAACACGCGCTAGCAATGATTTTGGCTTTGTCTCGCCACATCCCCGATGCTAATGCTTCGGTGAAACGCGGTGCGTGGGATCGCAATAGCTTTGTTGGCGCGGAAGTCTACAAAAAAACTCTCGGCGTTGTCGGTTTGGGTAAAATTGGCTCCCATGTTGCGGCTGTAGCTAAGACAATGGGGATGAAACTCTTAGCTTATGACCCTTTTATTTCTACAGAACGAGCCGAACAAATTGGCTGTCAGTTGGTGGAGCTAGATTTACTTTTCCAGCAAGCAGACTATATCACCCTACACATCCCGAAAACTCCAGAAACTACCCACTTAATCAATGCCACAACCCTGGCAAAAATGAAACCCACAGCCCGGATTATCAACTGCGCTCGTGGTGGGATCATTGATGAAGTAGCTTTAGCAGCTGCTTTAAAAGCGGGTAAAATCGGCGGTGCAGCCCTGGATGTGTTCGAGTCAGAACCATTGGGTGAATCGGAATTGCGATCGCTAGGCAAAGAAGTTATCCTCACCCCCCATTTGGGAGCCTCTACCGCAGAAGCTCAAGTGAATGTGGCGATTGATGTTGCCGAACAAATTCGGGATGTACTTTTAGGACTACCAGCGCGTTCAGCCGTCAACATTCCCGGACTCGGCCCCGATGTGTTGGAAGAACTCAAACCCTATATGCAGCTAGCAGAAACTCTAGGTAATCTAGTAGGACAGCTAGCTGGCGGACGGGTGGAAGTACTCAATATTCGTCTGCAAGGCGAACTCGCAACCAACAAAAGTCAGCCTTTGGTAGTAGCTGCCCTCAAAGGTTTACTTTACCAAGCTTTGCGGGAACGGGTAAATTACGTCAATGCCAGCATAGAAGCCAAAGAACGCGGAATTCGGGTAATTGAAACCCGCGATGCTTCCATTCGAGACTATGCCGGAACGCTTCATCTAGAAGCCACGGGTACTTTGGGTACTCATTCTGTCACAGGTGCTTTGCTGGGTGAACGGGAAATCCACCTAACTGATGTTGACGGTTTCCCGATTAACGTCCCACCCAGCAAATATATGCTATTTACCCTGCACCGCGATATGCCGGGGATTATCGGCAAACTTGGTTCTTTACTCGGCAGTTTTAATGTGAATATTGCCAGTATGCAAGTAGGCCGTAAAATCGTCCGTGGTGATGCGGTAATGGCTCTGAGTATAGATGACCCTTTACCAGAGGGCATTTTGGATGAGATTATAAAAGTCCCTGGTATTCGGGACGCATATACAGTAACACTATGAGTGCTGAGTAACGAGTGCTGAGTGCTGAGTGAAGAAAAGACGCGATTAATCGCGTCTGTGCAGGAGTGAGCAGTTAAACAGGAGAACTCCTAACTCCTAACTCCTAACTCTCAAACTCACAACTAAGCACTCAGCACGGGCTAAACGCCCCGCTACCGCTAACAGCACTCAGCACTCAGCACTAAAAGATGGCAAACACCTGGTGGGAACTACAGATTTTATGTGAGCCAGACCTAGAAGATTCGATCTTTTGGCGACTGGAAGATTTTGGCTGTCGTGGAACAGCTAGTGAAAACAAAGGAAATTCATCTTTAGTTAGGGCTTATTTATCGACAATTCAAACACAGCTACTAGATTTGGCAGCGCTATCACTCTGGCTGCGTCAAGATGCCCTTTGTGTAGGAGTTTCATCTCCCTCTCTGCAATGGCAGTTAATTGATGAGGAAGATTGGGCAACTAGCTGGAAACAATATTGGCATCCCCAAGAAATCGGCGATCGCTTCCTAATTAACCCCGCGTGGCTACCATTACCAGAAACAACAGAACGGTTGGTAATTCGTCTTGACCCAGGTGTAGCATTTGGTACGGGCAACCATGCCACCACTCAGCTATGTTTGGAATCCCTAGAAATGCGGCTGAGTGGAGTTCCTCAGTCATTTGTGGGTAATAGTGGCAAACATGAACATCTGGTAATTGCAGATATTGGCTGTGGTTCTGGTATCCTTTCCATTGGGGCGCTGCTACTGGGAGCCAAAAAAGTCTATGCAGTAGATAATGACCCTTTAGCAGTGCAATCAACTATCAGTAATGGTGTCTTGAATGACATTGGCTCAGAACGTTTACTACCAGCACTGGGAAGTGTAGACGTTTTAACAAAACTGCTTGAGAAACCAGTGGATGGTATAGTTTGCAATATTCTGGCTCATGTAATTATCGAGTTGATTCCAGAAATGAGTGCGATCGCTAAACCTGACACTTGGGCAATCTTCAGTGGTATTTTACTAGAACAATCTAAAGCTGTTGCTGACGCTTTAGAACAAAATGGTTGGGTCGTTGCTACCCTATGGAAACGGAAAGAGTGGTGTTGCTTGAATGTACGGCGTTCTTAACCGACGCGAAACTATAGGCTGTAGGGGCAATACCCTACGGGAAACTACTCTGCATTTACACGAGCCCCTAGCTGAAAATGAAGGTTTCAGCTATGGTTTACGTCAGTCTTGTAGAAAAAATGAATGATACGTTTTAACAGTATTCGACTTAAGTATAAGTAATCAAGCAATTTGAAGTGACATAATATATAGATTAACCACTATTGACTTTTGAAACCAGCGATGAAAGAACGGCTACAAATCCACAAAAAAGCTGACTCATCCGCTTCTAAGTCAGAGCAAGGTCAGTTGCCATCTCACCTTTTAACTACTAACTCTCCACTTGGCTCCAACAAGCCTATAGTACAGGCAAAAGTAGAGAATCAGAAATTTCAAGAGTATCAGTTTGAGGCAACAAAACTCCAAATCCAAGCCAAGCATGGCACTATCACACCAGACGGACAGGAACGACTCACAGTATTACAGGCAAAGATGAATGAGTCGTTGCAGCAAGGAAAGGAACACTCTTTTCAGTTTGGTCATAACATTGACAAAATGGCGATCAAACGTGCTGATACTGTGTCACTGGCACAAATGCAACCCCTTCAGGAACCACTACTACAGCCAAAACTCACTGTTGGCCAACCAGGAGATCGGTATGAGCAAGAAGCTGATAGAGTAGCTACTTCTGTTGTCAGCCAAATTAATGCAGCTACTTTGCAAAACCAAGAAAGACAGCAGACGACCTTAGCAGGTAGCAGAAACATCCAAGCAAGTTCTGAAGAAATATTAGCAGCAAATAACTCAGCAGATAAAAAACAAAAATTTTTACAAGATTACTCACTAGCCAAAACACTAGTAAATGGAATAGACGACACATTACCAGAAGATAAAATACTGGAACAACTATTCAAAAACTTTGGAAATATCCAATTTCAATACACAATGGTGAGCAAGAGCCAAGAAACTCTATTAAAAGGCTCTCCAGAAGGAGATTGTCAGACATTAGCCCGTGCATTTAAAAAAGTTGCAGAAGAATATTTTGGCATAGAGAAAATAACAGTTGAAAGTATTGCCAAACCTTTTTTGAGTGAAGCTGGAGTTACACCCTACCAAGGCAAAAAGCCTAATTGCGATGATGGTAAGCGGTGGTTTTTCCAAAACCATTATTGGGCTAGTTGGAACGGAAAGGCTTACGATGTTTTATTCCTCAGCCATAAGCGAACTGAAGCAGATATGGCAAAACAGATGCAACCACTTACATCTATGTTGATGCCGGAACAAGAGTACTATGAAACAGAAAAAGGAAAAGTTGTATATCCAATTGTTAATAAGTACTCAACTGTAGAAATTAGTATATTTGAGAAACTGAAAAACTTTGTGAATAATCTTGGTAGATTTTTCTCGGACAATATGAGTGCGATAATAAATAAAATTCAGTCTTTATTGTCCAAGGGTGGAAACAACGCTAGTGGTTTTGATTCTCTAATGAGAGAACTAGAAAATGACAAAACCAGTACTGTGGTCTCAAATAATCAAAATCAATAATTATAGACCTTGATGGGATCGTTAATTCAATGCGATCGCATCCCAAGTGCAAAACTGAATCAACAGCTTGAGTTTGCGAAGGATGCGATCGCAGTAATGTGCCTACTTACTTCGACAAAACCACGTTTTGACGTACAGCACGCTTGCGTAGGCGTAGCCCGTCGTAGACATCGCTTTTCCGAATACCTCCAGCCATCTGATATTCATGGCTATTATTACCATATTTATAAGCAATACCACGCAAAATCTTCTCAGAATAGTCTGCTAAATCTTGTTCATTTTCAACGATCTGGGTTAGTAAGACATCAATAGTAGAGAGGGTGGTATTGTACGCTTCCAGAGATTTTCGGAGGCTTTCGATTTTTTCAGTATAATCTTTGACTGTTAACTTTTCTCCAACATCGAGAGTTGGACTAATAGATTTAATACTTGCTAAACGTACTTCAGCTTTGCCAAGAGTACGTGAATTGCGTTTTGACCTCGCCATAATTAATACTCAATCTCTAAATTACTGATAACTCTATAGTGGACAATTGTTAAAGAAGTTGTCATACGTGAAATTGTTGATTTTTTTGAAAAAGCCTAAAGTTTGAGTACCTTACAACATTTTTTGCCAATAAAAACCATATTTATTGTTGAGGCAAAGCAGTATTGTGCCTTAAATGCGTATTCTATTTAAGGGAAGATGCTGTAACACAAGTCTGTTTCTCATAACGTGAAAGCAGAAGCTGCTACAGACTGCGCGTAACACGGAAACGTGAAGACGGAAGTTCCTACAGGGAAGGCGGAAGCTGCTACAGGCTGCGCGTAACACGGAAACGTGAAGACGGAAGCTGCTACAGGAAAGGCGGAAGCTGCTACAGGCTGCGCGTAACACGGAAACGTGAAGACGGAAGCTGCTACAGGAAAGGTAGAAACCTGATCTGCTCCCTTCGACTCCGCTCAGGGAGCGTTGTGAAGTTGCTACAGTGAAGGTAGAAAGCTGATCTGCTCCCTGAGCGAAGTCTGCTCCCTGAGTAAAGTCTGCTCCCTGAGCGAAGTCTGCTCCCTGAGCGGAGTCGAAGGGAGCATTGTGGTGATGGTTAAGCGAAACGATGCACTAAGCGTAGCCTCTCGTAGAGAAGGCAGTTGAACCATGCCGAAGTGTTTAAGTGTTGAAGTTAGCCAACCCACTGTAATGAGTTTCATTTTGACATTCGGCTAACTTATGCAACAAATTTGTATCCCCTGAAATCAGAGCTTGCTTCTTTTTTCGACTCCAACCTTGCACCTGCTTCTCACGCTCAAAAGCATCCACCACAGACTGATAATACTCGCAGAAAACTAGCTTCACAGGCAACCGTTTTGCCGTATGGTTTGCGCCCTCACCTTGTTGATGTTGCCACAGCCGCCGCTCAATATCCTTTGTACTACCCGTATAGTAACTACCATCAGCACATTCAAGAATGTACATATAAGCCATAAATTGATTTACGCGATCGCTTTTTATTAAAAAAGTGTTCCCTGAGCGAAGTCGAAGGGAACACTCTCCTGCTGAATTTTCATAATTCTTGTAAAACTTGAACAGCAGTTAATATTTAGATCGGCAAATACCAGTGAAGCGATGCCTGGATTGGGCAGCGCCTACGCGTGTTTTAATCAGTGCATTGTTTGACTTTTAAAAGCGATCGCCTGTTTTAATCAGTACAATCGCAGTAGCAGTAATTGATTTCCTTAAGCAAAACGTTCCCTAAACAAAATGTTTCCTTCGACTTCGCTCAGGGAACATTCTAATTGCTCTTAGAATCAATGTCATCGCAGAAGGTGCGATCGCTCACATTTTTCCTAAGTGTTTTTTATCGGTATTAGATTACTGTTGTATTGGTCTCATAAAAATTCCTGTAGATACTTGCATATTCACCTACAGGATAAGTTGTACAATTATTTTATGTGTTATACGACTTTATTATTGTTGTACAACAGCTACTACCTCTATAAATAGACTATTCCACCGTTACAGATTTGGCCAAATTCCGGGGCTGATCGACATCCAAACCGCGACGGGCGGCAATATGATAAGCCAATAATTGCAAAGGAACTACTGTGAGAATCGGAGAAAGTAATTCTTCTACATGAGAGACGGGAAGAAGATCGTTAAAAATTTCCGCAGCTTCGCCATCGTTGACGGGAGTCACGCCAATTAACCGAGAATCTCTGGCTTTGGCTTCTTGAGCATTAGAAATAACTTTTTCGTAAACACTACCAGGAATTGCGATCGCAACTACTGGTACTTTCGCATCTAAAAGTGCGATCGGGCCATGTTTCATTTCTCCAGCCGGATACCCTTCAGCGTGAATGTAGCTGATTTCTTTTAATTTCAACGCCCCTTCTAAAGCAATGGGGAAGTTGATTCCTCTTCCTATAAAAATGAAATCTTGGGTTTCGGCAAATTCATGGGCTAGCTGTTCGGTTAAACGTTCCTGACTTTCCAAAGTTGCTTCAATTTCTTTAGGAATCTGCCGCAACCCATTAATAATTTTATCTAATGTGTCTTTTGAAACTGTCTGACGACGAGCTGCTAAATCCAATGCCAATGCATAAAACGCCATCAGTTGGGCGGTAAAAGTTTTTGTCGCCGCTACCCCAATTTCAATTCCTGCTAAGGTACTGATGACATGCGGCACTAGATGACCAAGGCTGCTTTCGGGGCGATTGGTAATGCCCAGTAGTCGCGCTTGATATTTAGGTTCTCTCCCTTGGCGACGTTCTTTTTCCATCGCCAAAGCTGCTAGAGTATCGGCAGTTTCGCCTGATTGGGTAACACCGATAATCAATGTGTTAGCCGTCACGGGTGATGGTGCATAGCGATACTCAGAAGCGTAATGTACCTGAGTTGAAATTTCTGCTAATTGTTCGATTAAATATTTTCCAATTAATGCTGCGTGCCAACTAGTACCACAGGCGAGGATCTGAATTTGTTCTAAATCGTTGTATAAATCCGCAGGTAAGCCAAGATTGATTGGCGATTCGGTAGATTCGGCTGGATTGAAGTAAGCATCTAAACTAGCTCTTACTACTCCTGGTTGCTCATGAATTTCTTTGAGCATGAAATGTTTGAATCCCTGCTTTTCTACCAATGCAGGATTGAAGTTAAGCAGCCGGGGTTGTTTTTTCAACCTGTCGCCAGCAAAATTGTAAATCTCAACGCCTAAAGGAGTGAGACGGGCAATTTCGCCATTTTCTAAAGGTAGCACCGCACGGGTGTAGGCAACGATCGCAGGCGTGTCAGATGCACAAAAGAATTCTCCTTGCCCAAAACCAATTACCAAAGGTGCTTGTTGGCGAACAACAATCAATTCATCGGGGTAGTCAGCAGAAATAACTGCGATCGCAAATGCCCCGTGTAAGTGGTTAACAGCTTGGCGAACTGCCTCCAAGAAGGGAGATGAGGAAGATGAGGGGGGAATATTCTTTAAAAATTCGGCTATGAGATGAGGAATTACTTCAGTATCAGTATCAGAAACAAACTGATGTCCTTTTGCTTTAAGTTCTTCGCGTAAGTCGCGGTAATTTTCGATAATGCCATTTTGCACCACCGCCACTCGCTTTGCCGTGTCTAAATGGGGATGGGCGTTGTATTCTTCTGGCTTACCATGAGTTGCCCAACGAGTGTGACCAATACCAATCTGGGCGGGGGCTTCTATTTGTTCTAGTTTAGAGCGCAGGTTATGCAATTTGCCCTTTGCCCGCACACAATTCACCTCACCTTCCCAAACAGTGGCGATTCCAGCAGAATCGTAGCCCCTGTACTCTAGTTTTTCCAGCCCAGCCAATAAAATGTCTGTCGCCGCTTGAGTGCCTATATATCCAACAATTCCGCACATTGTTCACACCGCTTTTTTTCAGGATGATTAAATCCAGTATAGTGTTTAGCACAAACTCGACGTTTTGCAAAGAAAAAAGGGAGTAATATTACTCCCTCTACCACTAGGTATTGTTATGGATTTTGGGCTTTTAAAGCAGATTCACAGTCAGCTTTTGACCTGACAGTACAAATACGCTTCTAGGATTTAAGTACCCAGAGATTTTTATCCCCAATCTAAAATTAAAATTTCGTAAAGCAGGTAGTATCCACTCTACGATGCTAAAGGTGCTTGATATTGACACACTTCAAAGTCTTGAGTTCCGAGTTCCGAGTTCTGAGTGAAGAATCAAGAAATTAGTTTTTTTGATTTACTTCTTTTTGTCTCAGCACTCAGCACTCGGCACCAGCTTTTTAGTAAGCCAGACCCATACTGCGAGTTGTTTCAGCGCCCAGGTAAACCCGGATGCTCAAAAAGTCGGTGGGACAAGCGGTTTCGCAGCGCTTACAGCCCACGCAGTCTTCTGTACGGGGTGAAGAGGCAATTTGAGCAGCTTTACAGCCATCCCAAGGAACCATCTCAAGTACATCAGTAGGGCAAGCGCGGACGCATTGGGTGCAGCCAATGCAGGTATCGTAGATTTTTACGGTATGAGACATTGAAAAAACCGCTCCTTTCGAGTGTTCTTCTCTGCGAAAGAATCATAATCAACGCATAGTTTACCGCAGTGTTTGATAGGCCGTAATCAAAAGGCTACATAACTTCAAACAATGTAATGAGCACGCTTAATAAGTCGTTTTTCCGAGATTGCCCCGATTGCTCTATTTATTAGCAACATCAGATGAGCGTATTTACTCTAGCCCTATACCATAATGGGGTTTAATAGTAAAAATAAATGAAACAAAAGTCAATCTATAAGACTAAATGCAGCAGTTATCTATGGTAACTATTTAGCAATCCTCATACCAATTCTGTGTGAAGCTGTGCTTAATTTATGTAGGGCAATACATAAATTGCTCCTACAGGTTGTAGTTTTTCATAACTCTTAATAAGCCCATTTTCAAACAGAAAATTCAATTCTGATTGCTATAGATTATGGACTCAGCACTAGTTGCCATTCTCTGTTTTGGGAATTCCATTTAGGTAATTGAGTTTCACCGACAACATAGGGACCCCAATAACGACGGGAGCCATCTTCTGCGAAAGCAACTAAAATATCTCCCTTTTCCAGCTTTAAATTATTCTGAGGTAGGGATAGAACCAGTCCCTTCTCACTACCTTCTTGGGGAGCAAAATCCCAATGTGCTGGTACATCATATTGAGTCTGTTTAGTACCAGAGCCTTTTGCTACCGACTGTCGCGCCAGTAGAGTCAGGCGTACAGGTTGATTTGTTTGATTGCTCATCCGCAAAGTCCCTTGATTCTTAGCTTTGGTTGCTGATTTATCACGCTCTGCTAAGACAGGATAAGTATTCTCTTTACTACTATGTTCTACTTTATTGGTTGGAGTAGATAGATTAGCGGAAATGCCTTTTTCAGGTGAAACAGGTTTAGAAGAAGTTGTCTCCCACTCTTGAGTTTCAGTTGGCAGTTGTGAAGATGTATCTGGGTTTGTGGACTCCAAGGATACACTCACTCCAAAGCATCCCACCAGAGTAACAAGTAGTCCCAAGCAACAAGCTGTAACACCGACGTTACGATACACTAAAGATTTCATATTGATAGTTTTTAGAAATAAATATTTTGTCTAGGCTTGACCAAATAGTAGCCTATTATCACGAAAGGCAATTATAAAAAGTAGCTTAAGATAGATTTTCTTGGAATTAGACACATCAATGTATTATAAGTATCATTTTGAGTAGAAAATATTTGGACGGAATTATTTCATTTATGTCTGAAAAACAACAGTTACAGACACTAATTGCTGTGTGTATTGACCGTAGGCTTGGGTAAAACCAAGAAAATTAGATACCGAAGCAGCCAATGCGTTTGTATAGAAAAATAAAAATATTGTGAGAATACTTAGCAGAGACAACAAAGTGTCTTTTGCCAACCCAGATGATAAATATATTTCATCTTGGGTTACAACAAGCAGCCTTGAAACCGCCTATGCTTCCTTAAAGATGATAAGATGTGGAAATTTCAATCAACGCTGGAAACCCAGCATATATCTATAATATTAACAAATAAGCTTAGGCTACAACCAATATATTCTTTAATAATATAAAGATATTTCAAGATATCTTGACTTTTTCCCAGAAGTCTATCTGATGCAAAACACTCGTCTGAATAACTTGTTGGATGCCATTGCTACACGCTTAGGGCAATGGTTTTTAAATCCTTGGCGGCGATTATCGTTGCTGATAATTAGTTTTTTGTTTGGTTTTTTTCTGGGAAACGCAGCTTCCACTACAGCTGGTCAACGGGCAGAATTAGATATTGTGGTAGCTGGTTTTTTAGTTGTGTTAACGGAAGTTACTAGTAGAATATTTTACAGTCAGAGCTTTTTTACTAGGCGATCGCTCTTTGTAGAATCACTAAATCTCCTCAAAGTTGGTTTCACCTACAGCCTGTTTCTCGAAGCCTTTAAGCTGGGATCGTGAGAATAGGCAGGGGAGCGGAGGCGCAGGGGAGCAAAGGGGCATAAGGGGAAATTATGAGTTTGTGGCTGGGTGAAATTTTAATTTCAGAAACTGTAACTGAAACTTGGCAGCAGCAAGCAAGAGAAGCAGCACTAGCAGATAAGTTAAGAGCAAAAGCTTTTGGGATCGCGCCGGAAAATGTCGATGAAGCGATCGCTTTTCGATCGCACTTATTAAAATCTGTCCTCCCAGCTTTTAGCCAATTCTGCCAAACTAGCCTCCAGGTAGAACCAAAGAAAATGTTACAGGTATTGTGGGACTTGTGGCTGCCTTTGGGGATCAAACTAGCATCGCAGCGCCAACAGTTGGAACGCCCTCTAATTCAGGGAATATTGGGAGGACAAGGCACTGGTAAAACTACAATGTCTAAAGTTCTCAGCTTGATTCTGAATCAGTTGGGATACCAGACTCTAAGTTTATCTTTAGATGACTTATATAAAACTTACAGCGATCGCTTGGTTTTAACACAGCAAGATCCGCGCTTGATTTGGCGCGGCCCACCAGGAACTCACGATGTAGATTTAGGCTTAAATGTATTAGATCAGATCCGTCAGTCGCAAAGTTCAGTTATGGTTCCCCGCTTTGATAAATCTGCATACAAAGGCGCTGGCGATCGCACTACTTCAGAAATGGTTACAGGTATAGATATTGTACTATTTGAAGGTTGGTTTGTGGGTGTACGACCAATTAATGCAGATGTATTTGATACTGCACCACCGCCAATTGTCACAAATGAAGATAGAGCATTTGCTCGTGATATGAATCTTCGCCTCCATAATTATTTACCACTGTGGGATCGATTGGACAGCTTAATTGTGCTATATCCAACCGATTATCGCTGTTCTTTGGAGTGGCGCAAACAGGCGGAACAGCAGATGATTGCTGCGGGTAAGTCGGGGATGACCAATGCAGAGATAGAGCAATTTGTCAATTATTTTTGGCGATCGCTTCACCCGGAATTATTTATCAAGCCCTTGGTAAAAGATGCAACAGCAGTTGATCTAGTGGTTGAAATTCATGCCGATCATAGCTTTGGTGAAGTGTATTGCGATCGGGCTAATTCGTAATTCGTAGCAATCATGTCCGGTGGGTAATAGTTACGCGATGTGCAACTTATTCTTAGAACCTCTCTCCAAACCTCTTCCCGAAACGGAGAGAGGCTTTGATTCTTGCTCCCCTTCCCTGCAAGGGAAGGGGCTGGGGGTTAGGTTTGAAAGAAAATTGCACACGGCGCAATAGTTATGATTCCCAAAGTAATTGTATTCCTCACGCCAGTTGCTCGCTTGGGCAAACGCCTTAGTGCTAGCCTCTCCATTTGGGAAAAGATCGCGCTGGCTCCTTTTAATGCCCTCCTTACTTGCGGGCTATCCATTACCCGGTTCTTTATCAACAAAACTACAACTCACTTAAACATAAGACTAATGGATAGACCACAAGGGAAGGGGAGTAAGATTCAAGGTCTTTTAGAGCGAGAAAATTAACAGCAGGATTTAGTAGACTACTTGCCACCAACCGAAGGCTGGGCCAATAAAACGGATAGTTGCCCATCCTATAACCATAAGGATAATGCCTATCCAAGCACCACGAGTTGTCCAACTGACAAATTGTTCGCCTTGAGTTTTTGTGATGGGAACCCAAGGCAAGATGCGAGTCTCTTGACCGTATGTTTCCCCGTGTGTGGTTTTACGACGCTTTGCTTCACCCATAATCAGCAACTCAAATTTTACTTAGGTTCTAAATTTATCTTGCCAGGAATCATGGCTATAGACAATTGGGGAATGGGGAATGGGAAATGGGAAATGACTTTAAGCAGAATTTTCTTCATCGGTATTAGAAAACAAACTTGGGTCGAGATAGTTAATACGTGCCAGAGGGCTTAAGGCAGTAAGAATTTGAGCGCCGTAGCTACGATTAACTACACGACTATCAAGTAAAGCAACAATGCCTTGACTTTCTCGGACTGGCGCGATCGCTCTTTGTAATTCATTCAAGGCTGCTGGCAATAAATATAAACGAAACCAATCTTGATGCGATCGCTTATAAAGAGCTACCCTACCAGCTACTAGTGGATTTTCTAAAGATGGTAAAGGTAAAGTAGCAATAATTAACAAATGGGGTGCTGGTAAGACTCGCTGATGTTCTCGCCAAAATTCCCAACCGCTAATTAAAATACCATTTTCATCTAAACAAGTTTTTTCTACCTGCACCCGCGAACCAAACTCTGATGCCAGAATTGTCGCCACTTGAGCCTTTAGTGGTACATCTCCCACCAAGACAACCGTTAATCCTGGTGCTGTAGCACTTAGACAAACCAATGTGCGGACTTTGTGAATAAATGCCGCTTGAAATTCTGGCGTGTTAGGTAAGGGCAATTTATAGGGTACATACAGTTGAATTGCTTCCGCTTGACTCTCCGAGGAGAATTTCAGGCAAGTTAAATCTTCCAAACCAAGGCGCTGTCGGAAAAGAGGAGCCTCAGTTTCCGGTTCTATAGCGCTGCCAATTAAAACTACTGGTTGTCGCTGCCATAAGGGTAAGAGGATTTCTCTTAATTCCATTGGGGCATAGTGCAAAGAAAATAAACCTTGTCTATGGGCTATAGTCGCCCAGAAGAGGGG
>NZ_JADEXU010000003.1 GCF_015206895.1 Nostoc sp. LEGE 12450
GGTGACAAGGGGATAAGAGGGAGAACTTGAAACAAGTCTTTCCCCTTGTCCCCAAGTCCTCTTCCCAATTCCCAATTCCCAATTCCCTAATTCGCACGAGATATCATAGTCAGCAATCCTTGCTGACCTAGTAATATTTCTCGTAGCAGGCTGAAGATACCAACCCAAATAATAGGTGTAATGTCCACTCCGCCTATAGGTTGTACCAGTTTTCGCAATGGCACTAAAAATGGTTCGGTAGGCCAAGCTATTAAGTTAAAGGGCAAACGATTCAGATTCACTTGCGGATACCAAGTGAGAATGATCCGAAATATAAATAAAAATGTCATCACCCCTAATACAGGGCCAAGAATCCAAGCAGTCAGGTCAACACCAGTCATCGGTTTAAGGTACTATCTATCTGTAAAGAAAGAAAACTTCGGCGAACGGCAAGCCGCGCTTCGCGAACGCCACAAAAACTTTAAGCTTTGTAAAGCACTCTCATCATCATTTTAACCAAATGCTGTGACTTTCTTCTGGAATAAAAAAGTAAACTCGCTCACAGCAGTTACCAAGTTTAGCAGTTCCGAGTTAGAGGCTTCTCAAGAAAGTAATACACTATTAAAATTAGGATGAAGTGTGTAAAAAAAGGTTTAGAAGTATGACGCCTTCTTTAGCAAATTTTCTTTGGAGCCTGCTATGGGGTACTGCAATTGTTGTAATACCCGTTACAGTTGGTCTAATTTTCATTAGCCAAAAAGATAAAATTCAGCGTTCATAATGCTTATGAGAGTTAATTTAACTCTCACAACCGATTGTCTGTCAGCTATTTATAATTGCACTACAAGCAGCAGTATTTGCCGCTAGAAGCATTTGTAGCTAACAGACATAGGGCTTTTTTATTTTTCGGTGAACAGCTTCAGAGCTTCTTTGCCAGAGGCTTTGAAGCTTCAATATTTATCGTGCCTAATTACAGTAGTGATTTTAATTGTGACTCGCTAACATAGATTTGATATTGGGAAAACAGCAATGATAAATTTTGGGCTGAACTCAGCCAGTTTTCTGGCTCAGGTAAATTTTGGGGCAAACTCAGCCAGTATTCTAGGAATTTTCCTGGCTGTGGCTGGGGCAGCACTGTATTTTCTCCGCACTGTGCGTCCAGAATTGTCACGGGATCAAGATATCTTTTTTGCGGCAGTTGGTTTGCTCTGCGGCTTTATTCTCGTGTTTCAAGGATGGCGGCTAGACCCGATTCTGCAATTTGGTCAACTGCTTTTAGTTGGCACAACTGTGTTTTTTGCAGTTGAAAGTATTCGCCTGCGGAGTATAGCTACCCAGCAAGCAAAGCGTAACACTCCCATTGTGGATGATGAGCGAGAGGTAAGCAGAAACTATGAGTACAAGAATCGCAGAAACTATCAAGCTGAAATTGAAGACTTAGATCCATTGCCTTATGAAGACGAGGAAGAACGCCCCGTGCGTGCACGGATTCGGGGTAGCAGAGATGAGATTTCCACTCGTGATAACTACTACGAAGAGCAATCACCCCGTCGTTCAGAACGCCGCAACAGCAGCAGTAGTGAAAGACAGCCTCCGACTGACAGAACGCGGCGGCGGACTTCTGGCCGTCCTGTGAATCGCCCTTCTGAAACCTCTGAAGATGAAAATTGGGGTTCATCTAGGCAAGTTGATGATTGGGAAAGTTCAGGAGGGGAAGTCAGAAAACCTTCTCGCCGTAATAATAACGGTTCTCAACGTCCAGAAAGCCGGGAAGATGATGTTGCTCCTAGACCAAGAAGGCGTCGTCCACCCACAGACTCAGCTTCTCGAAGACCGCGCGAAGATGATGAGGCGATCCCAACTGATTATGTACCGTATAACCCGATTGAAAAGCCAAATCAGGGGCCAGATAATTCGACTGATTTTGATGACGATGTTTAAAACAGTTGGCGTGGAAATAGGTTTAAAGGCAACGGAAAACAGTTGAGGTGGAAAAATTTACGCCTACATTTTGGCTCCAAAGACCAATTCATTGGAGCCTGGTTTTTGGTTTAACAAGTTTGCTTGCATCTTGTGGTTCTAACAATATTCCCATAGGGCCTACTTCCCTCAACAGTCGCTACACCGAAGAGCAACCTGCTTTGAGTGGAAATGGGCGTTTTTTAGCGTTTGTATCTAATCGGAATGGTAATCAACAGCTATTGGTTTTCGATTTGGAGAGGCAACAGTTTATTGGCACACCGGGCATAAACCGAGCAGAGACAATTGCTGAAAGTCCTAGCTTGAGCTACACCGGGCGTTATATTGCTTATCTTACTAGTGACCAAGGTAGACCCGTGGTGGCGCTTTACGATCGCGCTACGCAACAATCGCAAATCGTTACACCAACCTATCGCGGCTGGATCAGAAAACCAAATATCAGCCCAGATGGACGTTATGTTGTCTTTGAAAGCGCCAGCCGTGGTCAGTGGGATATTGAAGTCCTAGACCGAGGGCCAAATATTGAGTTAGATATTCCTAATGGTGCAACCGTAGGTTCACCTCCGTAGAAGAGAGGGAGCAGGGGAGCAGGGAGCAGGGAGATGAGGGAGAATAATTAATGCCTGCCCAATGTACAATGCCCAATGCCCCATGCCCAATATATGAAACGTGTTTTTTTTATACCTGTATTTTTCTGCTTAAGTTTATTAACTGGGTGTTTTGGCTACCCTCGCCTTTTGAGTTATCCCTTTGATCCGGGGGGTCGGAGTCTCAATAGTTTAGCGTCAGAATTAAACCCCCAAATTTCTGGAAGATACATTGTTTTTATTACTGACCGACGCGGTAGCCAAGATGTTTATATGTTTGATACAGTGACTCGTGATTTGGTTGATTTGCCGGGTTTAAATTCCTTTGATGCGATCGCAAATCATCCTAGCGTTTCACAAGATGGTCGTTATATTGTGTTTGCGGCTAGCCGCCAGGGGCGATCGGCTATTTTTCTCTACGAGCGGGAAACACGCCAATCACGAAATTTAACTAGTAACCTACAAGCTGAAGTCCGCAACCCTACAATTAGTGCTGATGGTAGCAGGATTGCTTTTGAGTCTAGTAACAACGGGCAGTGGGATGTTTTAGTATATGACCGTTATGGGCGACCGTTGAATATACCTCAAGAACCGCGTTGAAAAATAGGGAATGGGGAAGAAGTAAGGGAGCAGGGAGCAGGGGGATAGGGAGGACAAGAGGAGAATTATTCAACAAGTTTCTCCCTTGTTTCCTCCCTCTTCCTTGTCTCCTCTGTCTCTTCTCGATGCCCAATGCCCTATTCCCTATTCCCTTCAACTTGTTGCACAGATTCAATGAGCGATCGCACTTGTTCCGTCCCTTCAGAAGGTTCAAAGGATAGGGGAAACTTACCTCGGAGGAGCATTCGCAAACCGAGGGGTGCAAGACTGAGTAATCCTCTTAAATCTTTAAAGTAGTTACCGACAACTTGTAAACCAAATTGACGTTCATCAATCCAACCACCTTCTTTAACTAGATCCACCAATACTCTTCGGTGACGAATTGAGCGACTATCGCTAACTTCTTTGTGAGCAAGAATTTCTTGTTTAACTTTGGTGATTTGTTCTAATGGTGCAACTTCCATTGGACAAACTGAATCACAGTATAAACAACGAGTGCAACCCCATACGCCTTTAGTACCTTCGTTGTAGCTTGCTAAACGATTCTCGGTATCGCTATCGCGAGAATCGGCTACCATGCGGTAAGCCTTGGCAAGGGCATGAGGACCAACAAAGTCTGGATTAACTTCACGGGCGTTGCATTCTGAGTAACAAGCACCGCACATAATACAGTTACCAGTTTGATCGAGACGCGATCGCTCTTGTGGTGTTTGCAAAAACTCTCTTTCTGGTACTTGTCGTGCTGCTGTACTCACATAAGGAGCAACTGCCTCTAAATTATTCCAGAAACTGCTCATATCTACAACCAAATCTTTAATCACGGGCATATTACCGAGAGGTGCGATCGTGATTTCAGGAATGACATTTACTTTACTTTGGGATGATGGTATTTTTTGTAATCTAGCAAGTTCACTGCCAACATTTTCCTTACAAGCTAAAGCCGAACGCCCATTAATTCGCATAGCACAGCTACCACAAATGGTATTACGGCAATTTTTGCGAAATGCCAACGTTCCATCTTGCTCCCACTTAATATGATTGAGGCAATCCAGGATTGTATTACCTGGTTCTACCTCTACAAGATAGGTTTGCACAATAGGGGAGGAATTTTGTTGCTGTCGGATGACCTTAAAAATAACTTCCATGACTACTAACCAAAATTTTAAAATTGCTTCACCAGCCTTAACAATCATGAGTCAAGGGTGGTAGTTACGAAAAGTGAGCTATACTTTTTTGCCCTCAATTCAAAGCCTGGTGTTAATAGGCTGACGATTAAAGGGAAACTGATTCTAGTTTAAGGATAACCATTAAAATTTTACTTTTAGCAGCACTGTAGGCAAGATTTGTGTCAAATTCTGAGATAAAACGCCAAAAATGTAATGGTCGCTTGACATTGAATTTAGTCGTTTGAGAATGTAAAGGAAAGGGCTTTACTTAGAAAGGGACTCAGGTTTATCTTTGGTCTAGCGATCGTATCCAAGGTAAATGCAGTTACCGTTAGCAACAGGTCTTCATATCAACTTGAGTCAAGCAATCCTAGCTGGAAAATTCCGTCTTCGCTAACGCTTGACAAAATTTTTTGATTATATAGAAGTGTAAAAGCACATCTTCAATATATAGTAGTGGCAATTAAGTGCTAGGCGGATGTTAAGAGATTTATTCTTCCCATAGACAGACGTAGAAAATTCTCTAACCGCTTTTGAGCTTACGGTAATAAACCGAGGAAAAATCCTCACCACTTTCAAATAAAAGTCTAACGCATCGGAGAATCCTGGATAGGCGAGACTTTGAGATTTTTACATCCTCTCAATCAAGAAAATCTTGGATTTAACTCATTGGTCAAAACTGCTCATCTAAATTAGATAAATTTTTATAATGCAATAAAGGGTTAGGAAAATCGTCACGGCTTTTTCCAACCTTTAAGTCCAGAAATTTAAATAAAAATTTACCAGCAACTTTAATTCAAAATTAAACAACTATTTTGCTATTATTAGTCCATGCTAGTATTTAATATAAAATTACGAACTCACAAAACCAGAATCAATAGCCGTATCAGCGCGGCTACTACTGCTTTGTTGATTTGTAATGTAGAGACAAGAAAATTCGCGTCTCTACTGGCAGGACAAAGGGCATAAGCCCGTAGGACTCTATTGAAATACTATGCTGTCCTAAGCTTGAGAGGATGAGTAGAGAAAACTCTACCTACTCATTAGCGAGAAGGGCAAGCACTGAAAGTGAAAAACCTGCGATTTATTGGGTCTACGACTTATTTGGAGTAGAGCCAACCCCATTTGTAAAGGTGGCTGAAAGTTACACCGCTACAGTAGCGCCAAAAGAGAAAATAATTTCATTTCTGATGGCGAATAATGGTTAAAAGTGCCGTGAAATCAGCAAAATTAATTTCTATGGCAACTATGACCTCTAACTGGTTGTAGACAACCATAATATGAAGTGCTTTTGTCTCCTATCGGCAGTGATTCACCCGTAACACTAGAGTCCTAAGTAGCTCTATGCACATGCTAAAAAGCGAAATGCTGGCATGAGACTACATCATTTATCAGCTTGGAGAGAGTAAGGAAAATTTGAGCATAATGACTGAAACTGCAACCGCGCCATTAACTGGAAAAGCACTACTTGCGAAAGTAAAAGAACTTTCCACTTTGCCACGCCGAGAAAGAGCTAAACAGTGCGGCTATTACACTGTTACTAAGAATAACCAGGTTCGTGTCAATCTCACCGATTTTTATGACGCTTTGCTATCGGCTAGAGGAATTCCTCTAAGTCCAGAAGCACCTAAAGATGGTCGTGGTCGTGAACCGACATATCGGGTTAGTGTCCATCAAAATGGTCAGATTGTGATTGGTGCCACATATACCAAAGCAATGGGCTTAAAGTCTGGAGATGAGTTTGAAATTAGATTAGGATACAAGCATATTCACTTGATTCAACTTGGGGAAAGTGATAAAAAACTGACCTCACCAGATATAGACTCCGACGAATCGGACGAAGATTTGGAAGACGAAGAGTAAATTTGCTGATGGTAAGGATAAGTATCAGGTATGATAACTTGTCCTTACCTCAATAGGAAACTGGTAACTCCATTGAAAAAATTTTGTTCCAGATAAAAAATACGATTAGACCCCTTGCAAAATTTGCCAAATTTAGTAGATTCTTGATAAATCAGCAAGAAATCTATAGTGCAAGAAGTCTATCGTGTTTTTTTTGATAACTTTTTTTGAGCCTTCGGTCAACGCCTTACTAGCATTTATGCAAAATGCACCAGCACTAGTTATAGTGATGGCATTTTTTGTTTGCTGGATAGTTTGTTGGTTGCCAGTCGCAGCAGTATCAGCAATATTACTCCATTGGCAACCCCCTAAACCTTTGCAGCCACAGCAAAAGATGCCATTATTGCTGTCACTTTACCTATTAGCTCCCCTGATTCTGTGGGGAGTTAGTTGGCTTACCAATAAATCTTTTTCAGATTACGGCTTTGTTGGGAATCTTTCAAATTTTGGTTCTTTAGCATTAGGTTTCGCTTTGGGAGTGGTAAGCCTAGCGATTGTATTTAGTGGGCAATTCGGATTGGGTTGGTGTTCTTTTGAAAAAACGAATTTCAAGTTACTATTACCCATCTTGCTACCAATTTTCTTGATAGCATTGTTAGTCGGTGGGATAGAAGAGTTAGTTTTTCGGGGTTTTCTGTTCACTGAATTAGCACAAGATTATCCAGTTTGGGTAGCAGCAGCAATTTCTAGCTTGATTTTTGCCTTACTACATCTGGTTTGGGAGCAACGTGAAACTGCACCACAACTCCCTGGATTGTGGCTGATGGGAATGGTGTTGGTGTTGGCACGTTTTGCCGATCGCAACAATTTGGGTTTAGCTTGGGGACTACACGCGGGATGGGTATGGGCGATAGCAACCCTAGATACAGCAGAATTAATTACTTACACAGGTAAAGCCTCTGACTGGTTAACAGGTAAGAATAAAAAACCCCTAGCGGGTTTGGCGGGAATTATTTGTGTACTGGGAACTGGAATAAGTCTTTGGCTTTTCTCTAGGTATTTTTAATTTGGTGTTAAATGTCCTATGGGGCTTGCTTAAGTCATGCACAATGTAGTCTGTCAAGGAATAATTGACGAGTACATTCTCTCTGAGGACGGCGATTTATCACATCTCTCTAACGTACCAGTCTTTTAGACGCGATAAATCGCGTCTCCACATGAGGGCTTTCTGGCTTATTCCAAACGTATTGGGATAACTAAAAGTTCAGGACAGCAAAGAGGTTCGTTGAATTCACGCTTCGTCAAAACGGTGAGAGCATCAAGGAACCCACCTACAACTATTTACTAACCTCCAAAGCCAGGAATTAAACGCTTGAGGGCACGATCGGTAACATCGCTATAGCGCAGTTCTCCGCACATAATCTGACCCATGATTTTGGCAGCAGAGGGATGCTTAACACCAACTTTGTAGCCAATACCAGGAAAGCGATAGAATGCTCCAGCTAATTTTTGTGCCCAAGCCATCTCAGTACCCCATTCTTCATTAATAGCTTCACTATATTTTTCTAAAGCGTTGATGTCACCAGAAAGGGCCTCATTAATGGCTCCTGCTGCAATCAAGCCACTAAAAATTGAAGGACGAATTCCTTCTGCTGTCATAGGATAAACTACACAAGCAGCTTCGCCAGCCAAAACAGCATTTTGGGTATGCAACTTTTGCTTTCCATCCCACAAGCAAAGGGGATAACCATACTTCTTGCTGGTTGTGATATCTAGATTAAACGATCGCGCGTATTCATCTAAAATCTTCTTAAAATCTTGGGGTTCGCCACCGCCAAACGTACCGATACCAATGGAATAACCATCCGCTTTCGGGAAGTTCCAAATGTAGCCATTTTTCACCAAGCCCAACTCAATGTGAATTGTGGATTTGTCTTTTACAGTGGTGGAAACCTCTGCTTCCAAAGCTGCTGCTAAACGGCGTTTACGATCTTTGAAGCCTAGCCATTTTGCCATTAGCCCTTTAGCACCATCAGCCGCAATTAAGTA
Source organism: Nostoc sp. LEGE 12450 (assembly GCF_015206895.1). Classification (GTDB taxonomy): domain Bacteria; phylum Cyanobacteriota; class Cyanobacteriia; order Cyanobacteriales; family Nostocaceae; genus Nostoc. Next base: position 8,204 of record NZ_JADEXU010000003.1, read on the forward strand.
GCAACCTGTAATTGGCCCATTGGCTGTGTTAACTTGCCAATAGTCACCTTTAAATTCAATACCCGTTACTTCAGTATTATCTCGGAGTTCAGCCCCTTGCTTCTGTGATTGCTGCACTAGGAAATGGTCAAAAATATCTCGTCGCACCATCCAGACTGGTTCTTCTGTGGCTATTTTTGCCTCCACTGGGTCGCCTAATTTCCAGGTAAAGCGAAAGGAGTCAGCTTTTACAGAGATTGCTGGGCTAAAATCAAAGTCAAACCATTGAGCGATCGCTGGAGATACACCACCACCACAAGGTTTATATCTTGGTAGGGATTCTTTTTCTAAGACTAATACTGAGCGACCCTGTTTGGCTAAATGATATGCAGCTGTTCCACCAGCTGGCCCAGCGCCGACGATGATGCAGTCGTACATAAGGCTGAATTTTGGCTCCTGAATTAGTTGATTTTCTCTTGAGTAGGGGCACAATTCATTAATTGCCCCTACTTTAATTATTTACGTCTACTTACTTGTTTAATTTTTGTGGGATACCTAAAAAATGATAAAGGCTGAAGAATTTTACCATCATCCTTCAGCCTTTATGCTTCAAACTTTAGACTTTAAACAGTCGTAATGTCTTTTTCTTTTTCTGCCAATAGTGCGTCTATTCTGCTTGTATACTCGTTTGTGAGTTTTTGCAAGTTGTCTTGCTGGTCTTTTGATTCATCTTTGGAGATTTCAGAGGCTTTCTCCTGTTTGCGAATCGAGTCTATGGCATCGCGGCGGATGTTGCGAATAGCAACACGTCCCTCTTCAGCGTACTTGGTAGCCATTTTGACGAATTCTTTTCGGCGATCGCTTGTCAAAGGCGGAATATTCAGCCGAATTACAGAACCATCATTGCTGGGGGTTAAACCAACATCAGAAAGAGAAATCGCCTTCTCAATAATGTTTAGGGTGTTGCGCTCGTAAGGTTGAATTAGAATTGTCGAGGCATCTGGCGTGCTAATATTTGCCAGTGATTTTAAGGGTGTAGGCGAACCGTAATAGTCCACTAATACCTTATCTAATAGACTCGCATTGGCACGACCAGTGCGGATCGTGTTAAAAGCTCGTTGAGTTGACTCAACAGAACTTTGCATTTTGCTTTTCGCGTCAGCTAATATCACAAGAACCTCCCACAAGGGTACCGATGGATTCTCCCAAGACTGCCCGGTGGATGTTACCTCGCACCGTTAGGTCAAATACCAGAATTGGGATATTATTTTCTTTACACAAGGCGATCGCAGTACTATCCATCACCCGCAAATCTTTGGCTAAAACGTGCGCGTAGGTAAGGCTATTGTAACGCTTGGCGTTAGGATAAATCTCAGGGTCAGCATCATACACCCCGTCTACTTTGGTGGCTTTAAAAATCACTTCCGCATCAATTTCTGCTGCTCTGAGTGCCGCAGTGGTATCTGTAGTAAAGAAGGGATTTCCAGAACCAGCCCCAAAAATTACCACCCGCCCTTTTTCAAGATGACGGATGGCACGACGACGGATATATGGTTCTGCTAATTCTTGCATGGCGATCGCAGTTTGCACCCGCGTCTGTACCCCTATGTGTTCTAGCGAATCTTGCAACGTCATGGCGTTCATTACCGTGGCAATCATCCCAATATAGTCAGCGGTTGCCCTGTCCATCCCCGCCGACGCTGCTTTCACGCCACGAAAAATATTGCCGCCGCCAACAACGATGGCCATTTGAACGCCAGTGGCTATCACCTCTGCTACCTCTTGAGCTATTCCTTTGACCACTTCTGGATCAATGCCATAGCCCATGTTGCCCATTAAGGCTTCACCGCTCAGTTTGAGTAAAACCCGTCGGTAATTCGTTCCCATGAAGTTACGCTTTATCAAAAAAGTTGCAATTGCCTCCAATTTAAGATAGCAGTTACAGGGACTATCTATGTCTAGTTACGCCAAATCAATGTAGTACCTACTGGTTCTGTTTGTGGTACATCTATTGGTTGACCAAGAAATAGAGAGGCGATCGCAGTTCTTAAATATTCTTCTCCCACTGCTGATGCTTCTTGGGGATGATTGTCAATTTTGCCTTTGTAGCGGACTATACCATTGGCATCGATTAGAAAGGCCATTGGTGTTTTCGTAGCACCAAAACTTTGGGTTACATCTTGCGTCGAGTCCCACAGGTAAGGAAAGTTCAAATTGTGACGCTCGGCAAAAGCTTTCATATTTTCAAAGCTTGTCCTAGTTTCATGATTACCATCACTACCATTCATCCCAATTAGTGTGAAGCCTTTGGGGGCAAATTTGGCTTGAATCTTTTTTAACCTGCCTATATATGACTCTACATAAGGACAGTGGTTACACATGGAAATAACACCCACTGCTCGGAACTTCTCAAGATAACGCCTGAGATGGTGTACTTGACCGTCAATTCCTGGCAATTCAAAATCGGGTGCATAGCTCCCGATGGGAGTATCGATTGTTTCTAGTATATTCATATTGTCTGGCTCGCAGAACTAGGAACAAGAAAAATGTTGTTAAATTCAGCGTCAGTTTCCAGTTGCAAACCACCCCTTAGCCGATGCCTCATATTCTGACAATGTTATAGACCAAAATAGCGATCGTAAATTGTGAATCTACTGAATCTAGCACTGATGCTAATTCACTCACATCTAAAAAAATGGCAAAAATATTACTCACATTATAGAAGTGATGATTCCTAATGCTGACATAATCTAAGTTGTGAGGAAATTACCTCTATCAACAAAATGAAAACTCTTTACCTGGATAAAACTATCAGCCTAGAAGCTTTTCTAGTGTATGTCTAAGTTATCACTAGACCAAAGGATTTTATTTGAAAATCTGATAAATTTTATTCAAATTCAAAAGAATTTTACTTACGCCTAGCTGCTGACGGGCTTTTACCCTTGTATTCCTAAAATTTCCCATGACAACCTCAAGTTCAAAAACAGCATTTACCTCTACAAAAACCTGGATTTGGCAAGATTTCCCTATCTGCTATCAAACCCAAGGAACAACTGGGCCTGCTGTTGTCCTCGTGCATGGATTTGGCGCTTCTTGGTGGCATTGGCGGAGAAACATTCCCGTTTTAGCACAAAATTGCCGAGTTTATGCGATTGATTTGATTGGTTTTGGCGGTTCCGCAAAACCTAAACCTGGTGAAAAAATTACCTATACTCTAGAAACATGGGGACAACAAGTAGCAGATTTTTGCCGTGAAGTTGTTGGCGAACCTGCTTTTTTAGTCGGAAATTCTATTGGCTGTATTGTAGCTATGCAAGCAGCAGTTAGCAACCCAGATATTGCCTTAGGAGTTGCATTGCTCAACTGTTCTTTACGGCTGTTGCACGATCGCAAACGGGTAACTTTACCTTGGACTCGTCGTGTCGGAGCGCCTTTACTGCAACGCTTGCTTTCTATCAAAGCAGTTGGCGATTTCTTTTTCAATCAACTTGCCAAACCGAAAACAGTACGGAAGATTTTACTAAAAGCTTATGCCAATCCTGAGATGGTAACAGATGAGTTGGTGAATATTCTCACTTCACCAGCAAGCGATCCGGGGGCTGTAGCTGTTTTCCTTGCCTTCACTTCTTATTCTACAGGGCCTCTACCAGAAGACCTTTTACCGCTGCTACCTTGTCCGGCAATTATCTTGTGGGGAACGGCCGATCCGTGGGAACCAATTAAGTTAGGTAGAGAATTGGCTAATTTCCCACAAGTACAAAAGTTTATTCCTTTAGAAGGAGTTGGGCATTGTCCCCAAGATGAAGCACCAGAGTTAGTCAATCCGATTTTACTTGATTGGATTTGGGAGCGATCGGCAGTGTGAGATTCTGTTGAAAGCTTTTATTGCTTGCCACATACACGAACTATGTAGAGAATACATCTGGTAGCGGTAGAGTAATTATTAAGTGCAAATTTACAGAGAATTGGTATTAAGATAAAAGCCCGTTGAAACGGGCTTTTTCGTCTTTCAGGCTTAGTCTAAAACGCAGAATACAGAGATACGCACTTGTTCTGCCCTGACTTGCAAACTTCGAGATATTTCTTACCATCTGTTAGTTTTTTAGCATTGGGAGTGGAAAGCCTTGTTGCAAGCATTCCAGACGGCAAAAAGTGCAAGTTAAATAGGCTTACTACCAGGCTCTGGGACCGCCCCAACCACGACGCCAACCACCGCCCCATTTAGGACGCCAACCGCCGCGCCATTTAGGACGCCAACCGCCGCCCCACCTGCGGACGTTACCTCCACCTAAAAGCTCCTGTTGCTCCATGGATAGCTCGACAAGCAAATCGGATTGGATGGATTGAGATGACATAATTGTTTGCCTCAATTTTATACAGTGCAGAAGAATGGCTAGTGCCTTGATTGATGCAGAAAAAGCTGTAGTTTAAAACTATTTTGATCTGAAATAAACGGAGTTTACCTATCTTTAACAAGGGGCTTAAGCCCCTTGTTTGCTTATAGGAGACTGCTCAAATTCTTTCTCGAAATTGAATTTATCTTGAGAAAATTATATGAGCTTTTCTTTCTCCCACTAATTGCAAAGTTTAGGACAACCTTGGGATTTTGCGGAGACTCACGATACCCCTAATAAAGAATCGTTTACGACGGGAACCGCCTGGGGATGAGCCTCCACCTTCGAAAGAAGGCTCTTCACCACCCTCTCCTTCATCACCTAATTCTTCATCACCTGAGTCTCCTTCATCGCCAACTTGTCCGCCAGCTAGAAACTGTTGTTGCTCTGTAGATAAGTCTACAAGCAAATCAGACATAGTAATTTGATTTGACATACCTTTTTACCTCACTTACGAACATAGGTGTTATTCACCTATATTTTTAATAATAATTATTTTGTGAGAGTTTAAATTACTCCAAAGTTAGAAATGATAATAATAAAAATATTTCTTTTGGCTCATGAATATTTAAATAACAAGCAAATAAAAATAATATTTGAGAATTAATTGCCAAAGCTATATTAGCTTATGCAAAATTACTCAAGTTTCATCCTAATTTAGTAAGTTAAAACTTGAGTAGTATAAGTTCTATTGAGAAACGTAGAGGCACTATTAATTGTGCATCTATGCCTAGTTAACTGCTTTTTTCGAAACTAATTTTTATGAAAAAACACTATTTAATAGATTGGCAATCAAATTTTTCAATTTATCCCCTCCTAAACTAAAGTTTGGTAAACCAAACGTTATCGAAGACCCAATAGTAAATTGTGACAAACTATATCTAGTTTTTTGTGAAGAAATATCACCACTTACAAGCTTTAATGTATTGTCTGCCGCACTTTGGATATTAGTTTGCTGGATAAAAAAATTACTTCCACCTGGTATATTTGCGATTTGCCCAGCAGCTAGGTTTTCCTGTTCTTCTTCAGATAAATCACTAAGCCATTCAGGATTATGGGATTTGGGATTTTCAGACATAGTTTTATTTGCTCATACAAAGACTATTTTTTACATTGATAAAAATTTTAAATGCTCTCCTTGCTGAGAGAGAAAAGTCTCAAGATCGCCTTGTATTTGTACCTGACCTTTATCTAGTAGTACAATCCAATCGGCTCGATTAATTACGCTGGGACGATGGGTAATCAAAATAGTAGTTTTGCCTTCTCGGTATTCCAAAAGCCTGTCTAGTACGTGAGATTCGCTGACTGGATCGAGTCCAGCTGTTGCTTCGTCTAAAATCAGTACAGGTGGATTGGTAAGGATGCCTCTAGCGATCGCTAATCGTTGTCTTTGTCCACCAGAGATATTTGCCCCAAATTCCCCTAAAACTGTTTGATATTGATTCGGAAGTTGACTGATAAACTCATCTGCATCCGCTATCTGGCAAGCTTTGACAATTTCTTCAAAGGAAATATAAGGTGTTCCTAAACGGAAGTTTTCTAAAATTGAGCGACTCCAAAAATGAGGTTCTTGGGGTACATAGACTACTTGTTGTCGCAAACAATCCAGGGAAAGATCGTTGATGTTATAGAAACCAATGCGGATATTGCCAGAGTTAGGCTGATATAAGCCTGCAATCACTTTCGCTAAAGTACTTTTACCACAACCTGATTTACCAATCAAAGCGATCGCTTTCCCTCCAGGAAGTTTAAGAGAAAAATCCTCTAATAAGTCAACTCTACCAGGGTGGTGAAATTGGACATGGGAACAGCGAATGTCTGCATCACTAGAAATTTGAACAACCGGCTTTTGACTACCTCCGACTACTTCTGGTGTCGCATCGATAACTTCTAGAAGGCGAGAAATTGCTGTTTGAGAGCGAAAATATTCATCTACTAAGCCAACCACTGAGTTAATTAAAGCCAGAACATTAAATTGTAGGGCGTTAAAAGCCAGCATTTGACCGATGCTTAATTCCCCATTAATCACCAAGATACTTCCTAAACCAAGTAAAATCACACCACCAATGGTAGCTATAAGTTTGCTAATAGTACCGTTGATAATACCGATTTGGATAGTGCTAAAAGTCAAGTTAGCAAGGCGACCAAAGCGGCTTTGAAATTCATCCCAAAATTGCGGAGCGGCATTTGTAGTTTTGATTACCTGTGCGCCCTTAAATGTTTCCACCAAAACACCTTGATTTTCCGTCCCTAAAACTAAGAGACTGCGGGTTTTTTGTTGGAGGATGGGTAAAAAAGGTAGGGTAGAGAGGGTAATTAACCCAGCAAAAATCATGACTGCCATTGTCAGTTTCCAGCTGTAAAACAGCATCACGCCAAAAGAAACCACGGCAACAAAAAACTGGCTAGGTAAAAGAACTACAATTTGCGATACTAACTGGTTGATGTCGTTGATATCTCGCAGACGGCTAGTGATTTCACCACTACGACGGGCTTCGTAGTAATTTAAAGGCAATTGGAGAATTTTTCGCCCAAATTCCAAGACTAATCCTAATTGCAGTCGCTGCCCAAAATGAGCAATCATAATCGCCTGCAATAGTTGCAAAGTACTGCCGAATAAGCTCATAACTACAACGGCTGAGATTACAACAGTGAGTAACTGCGTATCTCCACGCACAAGTACATCGTCTGTAAGCAGTTGGATCAAGACGGGAGTACTTAGAGCCAACAGACCTAAGACAATGTTGATCGTTATAACTTGAGTTAGCAGTCCACGATAAGGTAAAATGCGTACTAAAAAGCGACTTAAGCCACCTTTTGCTTCTTCTTTGGGCTGCTCAAAAAAGCGGACTGGATCTGGCTCTAGTAAGAGCATCACCCCATTCCAAGCTTCTGTTAACTCTTCTCGGTTAATATAACGGATACCCACAGCTGGATCGGCAATGACGTACTTATTGCCGCGCTTGGTGTATAAAACAACCCAATGATAACCCCGCCAATGAATAATTGCTGGTAGATTGATTTCTGTGATTCTATCCACGATCGCAGGTGAAGCTTTCACTGCCCTAGCATTAAAACCCAGAGTCTCAGATCCACGCTTTAAACCCAGCAAAGTTGTTCCTAGCTGTCCAGTCCCAACGGCATCTCGACTGCGATTTATGCTTAAAAAACGTCCGTGATGTTTGCAAATTGAAGCAAGACTAGCGGCTCCACAGTCTTCTTCACTCAACTGCAAAACACACTGGTAATTTTTATGGAGTTTGAATAGATCAAACATGGTCACTAGACCTATTAAATGAGTGATTAAAAATTTGTGATGAATCTGGCTTTGCGGAGAATGAACTGAAGCACCGTTTCTCGACGGGAAATTATATCAGCTCTACCTTCCATACCCGCTTTCAGATGACACTGGCGATCGCTTCTACTCAAATATGAAGTTTTTGGCTCAATAGTTACTTCATAAGCAACTACCTGAGCTTGGGCTACACCTGAATTGACATTATTTTTTACAGGTAAAGCATCTGGTGCAACTGTTTTGACAGTTCCTTTGAGAGTGCCGTAGTCTGGATAGGGACAAGCAGAAACTTGCATCTGAACTTTTTGGCCTGCTTTTACCTTGTCAATATCTTGAGCCGGCACACGAGCTTTAACTACTAAAGAAGCGTTGAGAGGAGCAATCTGAGCGATCGCTTCACTTGGTTGTACTACTTGTCCTGGGTTGCGAAGATTCAATTGCATCAGTGTTCCAGCGATTGGCGATCGAATCACACTCAAATTCAAGTCGGTTTGAACCTGTTGCAAATCTTTGCTGCTGCTAACGAGTTGTTTTTGGAGTTCAAGGCGTTGCTGGAGTAAGGTTTCTCGTTCTTTTTTCAAAGCGGCTAAAGTAGCCTCACCTCTAGCCCGTTCCTGCTTAATCCGTTCAGATGCCACTATTACTGTCGCATTACTGGCATTAATTGCGGTTTTAGCTTTTTCTAAATTCGTTTGCGCGATATTTAGGGCTTGTTCTTTGTCCTCCAAAAGATTTTTAGCACTAACTTTAGCTTCTTCTAGCTTCGCCTGAGCAGATATAACTGCTTGTTCTTTTTCTTCAAACAGATTGCGAGAAACCGATCCCGATGCGACTATCGGCTGCAATCGGTCACGTTGCACCTTGGCTACTTGCAAAGCTGCTTCTGCTTCTTGTACAGTTGCCCTTAAAACTTTTTCCCGTAGTAAGCGATCGCGTTGTACCTTGGCTAAGATTAAAGCTGCTTGTGCTTGTGTCATGTCAGCCGCAGCTTTAATTTGCTGATCTTGATAGTTGCGTTGTGTCCCATGCAATTCAGCTTGTGCAGCAATAATCGTGCGGTTGGTTAAGTTTGTCTGGGCTGCAATCTGGGTATCGATTTCACCCAGTTGAGCATTAATTTGACTTTGTTGTAATTTACCTTGCTGAATACTATTTTCTAGTTGACTCTTTTGAGTCTGAAGGCGGGAATTATCAATTTGAGCGATCGCTTGTCCCTGAGTCACCACCTGATTTTCTTGAATATCAATGTTTTGAACGGTTCCAGCCATAGCAGACTGAACAACCCGTAGTTCTCCTACAGGTCGAATACTTGCAGGAACTTTGACCGTGACATTGTAACTGAGAATAGATGTAAGAGCGATCGCAGCCATAAAGGTAGTAAGTAAAACTCCTCCGCCAATGTTAGTCCATTTGCTGATATGGGGGAGAAACTCGTTAACATCAACTACATGGAGTTGTTCTGGATTGGGTTCATTAAACCTATTTCCAAAATAGTTTTCCTCACGGACTAAGAAGTTCGCCATGTTAGATCATTTTTTGAAATTTATACGTCAAAAGCTCAGATTTATCTAATATCAACCCAAATTCTTTTGCGGCAAAGCTGATTATCTTACATACATTGATTGCAAATCAGATGCTACAAAAAATATATCTTTGGTAATACGCCACAGGGCATAATAAAGAATTAAAGGCTATGTTAATCTTGCCAAGATTAATCAGATAGCTAATCACAGATTCGGCTTGTAAGTTAATCACAATATGAAATGGGCTATCATCAGGAGTGTTTGCCAAATTCAAGAATGAGAAAGTAACATCTACTGCTAAAAATTCCCAGCATAATGTTTTATGATTGTCTATAATTAGTAAAAGGGGAAGAGAAAGATGTGCGCGACAACATAAGCGAATTTATCTTTCTCAGGATTCAAACGCGGGCAACGCGGTAAAGAATACAGAGGAGAACGCTCAAACTCCCTCAAAGTCCTCACTTACGTTGAGCGAGTTGCAATAAACTCCTCTGGCCCCCTTTTTTATTTATAAACAAAACAATCTTAACTACAAGCCTACATCCTGAATCTGGATGCTTGCTTTCTGTGCAGAGTCAATAACAGGCAAGTATTGAAATTACTTATTTGGATTTATGGTCAGGTAATAAAGATAGTAAAAAAACGAGTTTTACAAAAAATGGATTCACTCTTAGCTGGTTGAAAACCTTAACTCACAACTTTCTCGTTGAGATTCTTTTCGCCGATGATTTTGATAGATGATGAAGATGTAAAATATCTATCGGCTAAGAAGCGGAAACTTAGAATTTCCAAATTATCCAGCAGCACCACAATGATAAAATTGGTGGTGCTGTGTGGTGAAAGTAGACAGGTAGTCTCTATAGTAATCAGCTACTCGATTCAAAGTTGTAAATTTAAACTAAGAAAAGTTATAAAAGCCAAAAAGTGCAAAAAACACTTTTGACATTTTATTTTTTACTTTCTCTTCTTCTCTGCCTAAATTTGCTAAATGCTCTGATGATGTAATAGCTGATTTTTTCAAATTACCTGTGGAAATAATCAATCTAAGCGGTAAACAGACCTGGTAATAAAGTAGGTAAGGCAAGTGCGGGTATAACAGCAGCACCACCTAATTGTAAGCCCTGTGATGCTGATGTCTGAGTACCGTCATTTGAGCCTTGACTGTTAGCTTCGCTGCCATTGGGCCCAGATCTACTCCTTCCGTCTAACTTTGTAAGTCTTCTAGCGAAATTGCTCTGATTTCTCTGAGAGTCTACACCGCCAGCGACTAGCTCTTGTTGTTCGTCCAATAACTCGACAAACAACTTAGATGTGTTGATTTGATATGACATGATTGTTAGCCTCACTTACGAAATTAGGTATGTGACTACCTAAGACCCAACTATAGGCATTGTTTGTCATGATTTCATAAACCTGAAGACATAAAACCAAATTGTATTTTTGTTTCTTAAGGTAGATATAAAATCAAGATTTTTTTTTAGATATACGAATGCGCTAGAGCAAGAATGGTCAATATTTGCTATTTTCAAACTGATTTAAAGTATTTGAACATATATTGATAAATTTGGCATATCTAAAACCACTACTTTGACATTATGAGCGGGGAATCATTAATAAGTTTTACTTAAGTCTTTGTAACTAATACATAAGCATTGGCGACAAATAGATAACCTGTCATAACGAATGGATAATATCAAGCTTTTCAAGTGGATCAAATAAGCTCAGTAAGTTCTAGAGCGGTAAACCAAGAAAGAACGCCGCAATGGTCAAATAGTCGTTAACCGCTCAAAACTATGACAAATCACTCAAAAACTTGGGTATTGTTTTAAACTCTAAGTTACTATAGTTAACTTTAAAAACTATGCTGACCCAAGATAAAAAACAACACAACTGGAAACCTATTATCAAAGCATTCGAGGTTGTCCTTGGCAAAAATGGCGTAGTGCAACGCCGTGAAGAACTTATTACTTATGAATGTGATGGTTTAACTGGCTATCGCCAACGTCCGGCTTTAGTAGTATTACCTAGAACAACAGAACAAGTTGCCCAAGTGGTAAAGATATGCAATCAGTATTCTATCCCCTTCATCGCACGCGGTTCTGGCACTGGTCTATCTGGCGGTGCTTTACCAGTGGAAGACTCTGTTTTGATTGTCACTTCCTTAATGCGGCAAATCATCAGCATTGATTTGGAAAATCAACGCACAATTGTTCAACCAGGCGTAATTAATAGTTGGGTAACACAAGCCGTTAGTGGTGCTGGTTTTTACTACGCTCCTGACCCATCTAGCCAAATTATCTGCTCTATTGGGGGCAACATTGCTGAAAACTCTGGTGGCGTACATTGTCTTAAATATGGTGTCACCACTAACCACGTTTTAGGATTAAAAATTGTCACGCCAGAAGGGGAAATTGTAGATTTAGGCGGACAAATGCCCGAAATGCCTGGTTATGATTTAACAGGTGTGTTTGTTGGTTCTGAAGGCACTTTAGGAATTGCCACAGAAATTACTTTGCGAATTCTCAAAAGTGCAGAATCAATTTGCGTACTGTTGGCGGATTTTACCAGTATTGAAGCTGCTGGAGCAACTGTTTCTGATATCATCAGTGCTGGAATTATTCCTGGCGGTATGGAAATGATGGATAATTTCAGCATCAATGCAGTTGAAGATGTTGTCGCCACAAATTGTTATCCCCGCGATGCTACTGCTATTTTGCTAATCGAAATTGACGGGTTAGAAGTAGAAGTTGCAGGAAATAAGCAGCGAGTGACTGAAATTTGTAAAAAGAATGGGGCGCGAAATGTCACTTCTGCTAGCGATCCAGAAACCAGATTGAAATTATGGAAAGGACGTAAAGCTGCTTTTGCTGCGGCTGGGCATTTAAGTCCAGATTATTATGTACAAGATGGTGTAATTCCCCGGACTCAGTTGCCTTATGTTCTGCATGAAATTGAGGCATTAAGCGAACAATATGGTTATCGTGTTGCTAATGTATTCCATGCTGGTGATGGCAATCTTCATCCATTAATTCTTTATGACAATTCTGTGCCTGGAGCATTGGAACAAGTAGAAGAAATGGGTGGAAAAATTCTCAAACTTTGTGTCCAAGTTGGTGGGAGTATTTCTGGTGAACATGGCATTGGTGCGGAGAAAAAGTGCTATATGCCACAGATGTTTAGCCCAGTTGATTTAGAAACTATGCAATGGGTACGGCAAGTTTTTAATCCTAAAGGTTTAGCAAATCCTGAAAAGATATTCCCCACACCACGAACTTGTGGAGAAGCAGCAAATGCGTCTGCTGTCAAGCAATTTGAAGGTGTGGAAAGATTTTAAGAAGAAAGAATTGAGGAGTCAGGAGTTAAGAATTAGAAGTTAGGAGGAAGAATTAGAGTTTGGAATTCTAATTTATTAGGTTTTGGTATCGTTAAGTATATTCATAACCAAAACTGGCTCCGTATGCTTTCAACTATTCTGACTCTTGACTTCTGTTAGCGGTAGCGGGGCGTTTAGCCCATTCTGAGTTATTAATCATCATTTCTGTACATCATCCGGAGGATTACAACTTTATTTTGTAGTTATATATATTCCGATCGCACTAGGTCATGCTTACAAATGAATCGGGTTGCTCGCCGTTGTGTTTCTTACTTAATGTGTTTGGGATTAGTAGTCACTTTAACAGTTTTTTCATTCTCTTCAGTTTCTTCACCCCCAATTTATTCCCAAAAAATAATTCCTTTACCTACAGAAATTCGCGGCGTTTGGCTCACTAATGTTGCTAGTGGTGTACTATTTGTCCCTTGGGGCATTAACCGGGCTATAAACCAATTATCGGCTCTCAACTTTAATACAATTTATCCTGTAGTTTGGAACCGAGGACATACTTTTTATAAAAGTGCTGTAGCTGAAATGACTACAGGCTCAAATACTCAACCTTTCCTCAATTTCATGCACGGTGGACAGGATGTTTTAACAAAGATAGTGACACTTGCCAAAAAGAAAGATTTGAGAGTCATTCCCTGGTTTGAATATGGGTTTATGACACCGCATTATTCACAATTAGCAAGGCGTTATCCCGACTGGTTAACAATTGGGCAAGAAGGTATAAAGTCTATCCAAGATGCACCACCAGAAGAAATTGATAATAGTTTAGTAAGTAAACTGGCTTGGTTGAATCCCTTACATCCGCAAGTGCAAGAGTTTATCCGAGGGCTAATTTTGGAAGTAGTCAGGGATTATGATGTGGATGGTATTCAGATTGACGATCATTTTGGGATGCCAGTACAGTTTGGCTACGATCGCTTCACAATTGAACTCTACCAACAAGAACATAAAGGCAAAAGTCCTCCCATCGACCCTTTTAACTCAGAATGGATGCGTTGGCGAGCAGACAAAATTACTGATTTCATGGCAGAACTTTATCAAGCTGTGAAGGCGGTGAAACCCAAAGTCAAAATATCCCTATCTCCAAACTATCAAGCTTTTGCCTACAAATACTATTTGCAAGACTGGGAGAATTGGGTAAAAAAAGGTTTAGTTAATGAGTTAATTTTGCAAGTTTATCGAAATGATAAAAGCTCTTTTATTGCTCAATTAGAACAACCATCTGTGAAATTGGCTCAAAGTCTAATTCCTGTAGAAATTGGTATATCAACGGGAACGGTGCGTAATCCTGTGAAAATAGCACAAGTTAGAGAACAGGTTCAAGCAGTACGCGAGCGCAATTTTAATGGTATATCGTTTTTCTACTGGGAGAGTCTCTGGGGTTACATTGTACCGGAATCGCCCCAACAGCGACGCAAAGCTTTTTTTGAGATGTTTAATGCTAGAACTGTCAGACAATTCAAACCAAAAAAACTTTGATGCCATTCGCGCCGGAAAATACTAGATTTAGCTTTACATTGCTGTGGACTATCGCTACTTGTGGCGGTTTTTTATTGAGTTTACTTTTTATTGAAGTTGGCGATCAGGCAGATGTTGGGGTGGTAGAAGCAGCTATCGGCGGATTTGCGATCGCACTTCCTCAAGGTTGTCTTCTCAAAGAACCTGTGTTTTGCATCAGGTGGATTTTGTCAAGTCTTTTGGGTTGGAGTATCATCACTGCGATCGGTATTGGTGCAGTAGGTTGGATTGTACCCAGCATTCAAATTCTTCCTTTGAGAATCCTGTCGGGAGCGATTTATGGCGCACTTGGTGGCTTGGGAATTGGATTGACACAATGGTTAGCAATTCCCCAGCCTGTGGCGTGGCGATGGATATTTGTCTCTTCGGTAAGTTGGGCTGTTGCTGTCCCCGTGGGTTCTACCGTGGGGATGATTTTGCACGACTCAACGCAATTATTCTTAGGCGAAGTTATAGGGTTAGCTATCACTTGGCTGCTAGTTGGTATCCTCACCGGAATGAATGCTCATAAATTGCGGTCGTGAGTTCTCATTACCCAGCCTCGCTCAATAATTTTATTAAGAATTGTAAAATTAATTGATATAGTATGATAATTGTACTTAAGTATATGCAAAAATCTTGGAAAACTGTTCAAAAAATCATTAGATTTGCCCTAAACTGCAAATGTATTTTCGCCTTCAAAAAGCAGGATTTGTTAAGCTGACTCCTATTAGCTTTCCTAGATTTCTGACCAGAAGTAGAGAAAGATTTAAATTTCGATGAGCAACAGCTGACAATACTTTGCTATAGGCGCTAAAGTGCATCTACTACAAGCATAACGATAAGAGAGCGCCTAGAAGAGTCAGTAATACCAGAAAGGGACTCTCGCATGAATAAAAATCCAGCAGAATCAACTATGGAGTTGACAAAATTATCGCCCCCTCAAATTATCTTTGGCACGGAAGTAGATGAGAAAAATAGTAGTGAGCAATTTCTACTGAGCATGTACGATTCTGTGCAGGCATCAATATTTGTAGTAGATGTTCTAGAGGATGGAGATTTTCAGTATGTGGCACTTAATCCCACTCATGAGCGGTGGATAGGCATTCGCTCAGACGATCTCCGAGGCAAAAAACCAGAGGATATTCTCTCCCCCATCGATGCTTGTAGGGTGCGTCAGCACTATGCTGACTGTGTGCTATTTGGTAAAACTATTTCTTACGAACAATGTTTGCAATTCCAGGGGGTTACTACTTGGTGGAGTACGACTCTCACGCCACTAAGAGATGTTAACTCCCGGATTTATCGACTGATTGGTACTAGTAGCAATATCACCCCTGTGAAGCAAGCCCAAGAAGCAGTCGGACTCCAGGTTGAACGGGAGCAATTGCTAGAAGCGATCGCCGGACGGATTCACCAATCTGTAGAATTAGAGACAATTCTGCATCAGACAACAATTGAACTGCGACAATTTTTGAATTGCGATCGCATTCTAATTTATCGCTTCCAGCCTGATGGCAGTGGGGTAATTGTTGCCGCAAGCGTCGCTGCAAGCGATTCACTATTGGGAAAAAACATCATCGATCCCTGCTTTAGTGGCAAACATCCAGAACACTACGGGCAAGGTTGCATTCAAGTTGTTGAGGATATTTATGCAGCAGGCTTGCATCCTTACCATATAGATTTCCTGGCATCTTTGCAGATTAGAGCTAATGTAGTCGTGCCGATTTTTCAAGAGCAAGATATGTGGGGGCTATTGATTGCCCATCATTGCCAGGAATCGCGTCAATGGCAGCAAGCAGAAACTAGCTTACTCAAACAGCTGGCAACTCAAATCGGCATTGCTGTGCAACAAGCAGAACTTCGTCAGCAGCTTAAGGATCTCAAAGCCGAAATAGAGTTGCAAAAACAGAAGCACAAAAATCAGTTGCAGCAGGTACGAAACTTTGAAGCCTTGGTGCGACGGATGACAGAACAAATCCGCGATCATCTGGATGAAACTCAGGTGTTGCAGACTGTCACTCAGGAATTAACAGAGTTACTGAACCTTGAACGTTGCCAAATTGAACTCTATAGCCCCTGTCAAACCCTGGTAACTATTGCCTACGAGTACAGCATCAACCTACCGCAGTGTCGAGAATTGACCAGACAGATTGCAGACCGTCTGGAAGTTTATCAACCCTTATTGCAAAAACAACCTCTGCAATTTTTAGAAATTGCCCCTGGATGGCAACCAAACCTATTGGTTATGTCCCAGATGGCTTGTCCAATTTTCGATACTCAAGGGATTTTGGGAAATCTTTGGTTGACAAGACCATCACAAGAGGCATTTGATGAATTTGAAATTGAGTTAGTGCAGCAGGTTGCCAATGAATGTGCGATCGCAATTCGCCAAGCCAAACTTTACCAACAAACCCAGACACAAGTTAAAGAATTAGAAAATTGTGATCGGCTCAAAAACCAATTTCTCCGAAATCTCTCTCAAGAACTGCGAACCCCAATAACTAGCATCAGCCTTGCAGTCCAAACCCTCGAAAGTGTCTTAACACCAGCAGAAATATTAGAGATTGAAATAGTTCCACAACTCTTGCAGATTCTGCATAACGAGTGTGCGCGAGAAAGCAAGTTAATTAACGATTTACTCAAGCTCACATATCTCGAAGCAGAACCCGAACCCCCAACTTTGATTGCCATTGACTTACAAAGCTGGCTTCAGCCCATTGTCGAGTCTTTTCGAGACCTCACCAACTGTCAGCGACAGCAGTTAAAACTGAGTATCGATCGCGCACTCCCGCCTTTAGAGACAGATATCACAGATATGGAGAGGATTATCACCGAACTACTCAACCATGTCTGCAAATATACCCCAGCAGGTGAATCAGTCACA
The DNA here is from genome assembly GCF_015206895.1 of Nostoc sp. LEGE 12450. Lineage (GTDB taxonomy): Bacteria > Cyanobacteriota > Cyanobacteriia > Cyanobacteriales > Nostocaceae > Nostoc. Next base: position 25,161 of record NZ_JADEXU010000003.1, read on the forward strand.
GTCTCTACCCACTTAAGAGGGGATGCAGTAGAGCTTAATATTAGCAATTCTGGACTAGAGCTTACCAGCAATGAACTGTCACGGATTTTTGAGCCTTTTTATCACCTTTCCAAACACGATCCTTGGAAACACAGCGGCACTGGACTGGAATTAGCATTAGTGCAGAAAATGGTCAGACATTTAGGCGGCTCAATTTATGTAGAGAGTGGAGCCGGTCAAACCACCTTCACCATCAAATTCCCACTGTAATTCGTTTTTTGGGCGTATCACTAGCTAAATTCTCAGAACTTGTGCTATGATAGTCATTCGTGTGGGTGACTAGCTCAACGGTAGAGCAGTAGACTCTTAATCTATTGGTTGCGGGTTCAAATCCCTCGTCACCCACTTTTTAAGTATTTAATCAGGTATTTGGTGCAGACTGTTTTGCGAATGTAGAACTGCCTTTAATCTCCAAAAAAATGGAGAGCAATTGAAAAAGGTTGTGAGTTCACATTCGCAACCCAAAATCTATATACTTAGGCTTGGAAAAAATCTAATAATTTTCAGCCCGAAAATCTTGAGTAATTAGGGCAGCATCATCTTTGAGATATCCTGCTGTCACACAATCATCAATCAATTGCAGGACAAAGGGCCACAGTTCCGGCGCACCTGTTTCTACTGGTGCTACCCGTTTCATCACCTGATTGCGACTAATGCCATGAATACGCCAAGTCCCACCCTGAGTTTGCTGATTATGCAGCAAAGGCTGTATACGGTCTAAGGCTGCGGCAAATTTGGCGGTGGGTGTTTCTCCTGCTTCAAACTCATTCCAGAGTAAACGCAACTCGCTACCTTGATCTGCTGGCAAAAGTCCGAATAAACGCAATGCGGCTTGTGCTTCTCTTACTGCTTTGCTGTCGTTACCCTGCACATCGTAACAGAAGGTGTCACCTGCATCAATTTCTACCAAATCGTGGATTAGCAGCATTTTGATGGCATGGAATATATCAACACCCTCTGGGGCATAATCTACTAAGGCGATCGCCATTACAGCTAAATGCCAAGAGTGTTCTGCACTATTTTCTCGGCGTGACCCATCCATAAGTAGGGTTTGCCGCATTACCTGCTTCAATCGATCAATTTCGATAATGAACTGAATTTGTTGAGTCAGCCGATTGATTTGCACCTGAATTTCTGATTGGGAGTGAGGTTTACTGGATTTTAGACTGTAGCTGATTATCTCAATAATTCCAGCGTATCTGCAAGTGATCGTTTTTACATACCAATTAAAAAACGCCTGGGAGTGTTGCCGTGTTTCCACCCCAGGCGCTCTTTATTTTTAACTTGCTCCTCACACAGCTAAATACTATCACTGGTTCAATTAAAAGGCGTTTATTGCGAGTGACACTTTTAAAACTGTACCAACAATCCAATTTTTATATGCAAATTAAAAAATGCCTGGGAGTGTTGCCGTGTTTCCACCCCAGGCATTTTTTATTCTTAACTTGCTCCTCACACACAACTAAAACATATCACTACTTCTATCTAATGGCAAGTATATTGAGTGACATTTTTAAAACTGTACAAGCAATCCAATTTCTGACCAATTAAAAAGCGCTTGGGAGTGTTGCCGTGTTTCCACCCCAAACGCTTTTTATTTTTAACTTGCTCCTCACACACAAATATAAGATATCACGAATTCAATTATAAAGAAAGTATATAGTATGACACTTTCTCAACCGTACACCTGACAAGCAATAATTTAGTGTAAAAAGTGACGTACACCAGTTAAAACCATCAGCAAACCCAGTTCGTTAGCAGCTTTGATTGAATCTTTATCGCGCAGACTTCCCCCTGGTTGAACAATGGCTGTAATTCCTGCGGCTGCGGCTGTTCTCACGGAATCATCGAAGGGGAAGAATCCATCGCTGGCGAGTATTGCACCTTTGGCTTTTTCTCCAGCTTGTTCTAGGGCAATTTTAACTGATCCGACGCGGTTCATTTGACCACCACCTACTCCTATTGTAGTGCGATCGCTCGTAACAACAATGGCATTAGATTTAACGTGTTTGCAAACTTTCCAAGCAAACAGTAATTCGGCTAATTCGCTGTCGGTAGGTTGACGTTCAGTGACTACTTGCCATTGACTGGTGTCTGCAATTATATCATCGCTAGCTTGGACAAGGAAACCACCTGCGATCGCTTTCACTGTATCCTTGGGGCCACTGCTCAAATCAGCTAGAGTCAAAACCCGCACGTTAGATTTCTTTGCCAAGATTTCTTGTGCTTCGGCTTCACAACTTGGTGCAACCACACATTCAAGAAATGTTTTAGTTAACTCGCTAGCTGTAGCCGCATCAATTGGGCGGTTGAGTGCGACAATTCCACCAAAAGCAGAAGTAGAATCAGCATTGAAGGCTTTTTGGTAAGCTTCGGAAATAGTGCTTCCCAGCGCCGTACCACAGGGGTTTGTATGTTTGATAATCGTTGCGGCTGGAGTATCAGTGAATTCAGCAATAATTCGGCGTGCAGCTTCTAAATCAACTAAATTATTGTAACTAAGTTCTTTACCTTGGAGTTTCGTCGCGGCTGCCCATCCCGTTGGAGTAGTACCAGTTTGATACCAGGTGGCGGGTTGATGAGGGTTTTCGCCGTAACGCAGAGATTGTAATTGTGTACCGCTAAGGGTGTACTGCTGTGCATCTGCGAGATAAGATGCGATCGCTTGATCGTAACTAGCAGTGTGCGAAAATCCTTTTAATGCTGCCTTTTGCCGAAACTCTAGGGATGCTACGCCGTTATTTTGGCGCAATTCCTCCAAATACTCGTCATACTGTGCTGGATCGCATAATACAGCCAGATGGGCGAAGTTTTTCGATGATGCCCGTAGCATAGCTGGGCCACCGATATCAATTTGTTCAACAGCTTCTAATAATGTCACCCCTGGTTTAGCGATCGTTTCTTCAAAAGGATATAGATTCACCACCACTAAATCAATCGGACGAATTTGGTTATTTTCTAAATCTGTAATATCTTGGGGAACATCTCGCCGCGCCAAAATTCCGCCATGAATCCGGGGATGTAGGGTTTTGACTCGGCCACCTAAAATTTCTGGTGAGCCTGTGTAATCTGCAACTTTGGTGACAGGGAGTCCCGCATCTTTGAGTGCTTGAGCTGTTCCCCCACTACTGATTAAATCAAAGTCAAATTCTTCAACCAAGCTACGTGCTAGGTCAATTATACCAGTTTTGTTAGATACACTCAGCAGGGCTAGACGCACCATTGATCAATTCCTTAAAAGTAGGCTAGAAGCGAAGGATCTCAAGTTTTGCATAAGCCTTGCTTCACTTCAAGACCATGAGGAATAATATTGACTAAGAAGCTTTAAAACTATCAGGAAAACCAGACCAGAACTTATACCATTTCTTTGTGAGGCTGCACCAAATTTTCTTTCTTCCTTTGTGTCCTTCTCTGACGAGACGCTGCGCGAATGCGCCCTACCCTGCGGGAAGCCGCTCCGCGTCTATGCGGTTCGTTTCTTATATAATCTGGCGCATCTTTATACAGAATTGGTATTAGTCAACCAAAGGCAACCAGCAAGATCCGATTTTATTTTATGGCTATCCAACGAATTTAGACTCCACAGAAGCATTCATTGATTACGCGTGCATAAACGGTTAGAAGGAAGCTGTAACGCTAGAGCGATAGCTGTCACATCCAATAATAGTATTGAAAGTCGGGAGACGCATTTATACTATGCAATCCTTTATTTGGAATAGAACAAGCATAGGTACCTCGCCCGTCTTTTAACGGGCAAGATTCCCAAGCCATAAGCTGTCTCAAAACAGTATTGAATGGATATCGTAAATAATTGCTAGCTTTGAGTCAGGCGATTACACCAAAAATACAGTTAACTTGACTAAAAGATGGTTGAAAATTGTAAAACAATAAACCACCTATAAATCCAATTAATCCAAGTCAAAATCAAAGATAAATTCGAAATTATCTTCAAGTCTTGAGGTTGACAAAGTAGCTAATGTTAAAAGCTTTATAGCAATTTCAACAAGCACAGTTGACAGTTATCCAAAATTACAAAAATCATCTACGCGGATATCCCGCCAAATATCAGAAATTTGCCAGCCAGAATTGCCAACAGATTGGACTATGGGATTATCGCGCAATGGAATGTAGTCGGGTTCTCTCGGTTCTGGAATCGCTACTGGTTGCTCATCAACCACAGGGGTTGAAAAATTGACGGTATCGGCTTGAAGATTTTGGTCTTCAGCGTCTTGGATTTCCATCATTTTCTTCAGGGTCAGCGTTTCAGATTTTTTGATGATCTTCATATCTATTAATTAAAAGTTTTCATTCACTGAATATCAAAGCCATTAGCTGAAAAGTCAGATGACAACAGAGTTGTAAAAAGTCGTGGGTGAAAGGAGTGTTAATAATTGCACGGAATAAACAAGATACACTAAATCTATGGAAAATACGAGTCCCCTGCTGAAGAATTTCTTAATCGAGTGCAAATCTCTATTTTGGTACAGATGCCTTAGCATAATTTTGCACAAATGCTTTGAGCAATTTACACTACTGCTTTAGAGTAAGTCCAAGGCCGTTTTGTGTTTTAGACTCAATCAAGCCTGATAATAGAGGGTTAAGAGTTCTCGCTGTAAAGGAGCATTGAGAAACTTGTCAGGTCATAAAGGAAAAATCCTGGTAGTAGACGACGAAGCGAGCATACGTCGGATTTTAGAGACGCGTCTTTCCATGATTGGCTATGATGTCGTCACAGCTAGCGATGGTGAAGAAGCTTTGTCAACTTTTCGTGTATCCACTCCTGACTTAATAGTTTTGGATGTGATGATGCCAAAGCTCGATGGCTACGGTGTATGCCAAGAATTACGGAAAGAGTCAGATGTACCAATTATTATGCTTACAGCCTTGGGAAACGTAGCCGATAGGATTACTGGGCTAGAGTTAGGCGCTGATGACTATATGACAAAGCCTTTCTCTCCCAAGGAGCTAGAAGCTCGGATTGCCTGCATACTAAGGCGATGCTTCCATAAAACTAGTGTCAATACCACTCCTAATTCCACGATAATTCGTGTGGGAAATCTCAAAATTGATACAAATAAGCGGCAAGTCTATAAAAATGAGCAACGCATTCGCCTGACAGGTGTGGAATTTAGCTTACTAGAGTTGTTGGTAAACAATTCTGGAAAAGTTTTTTCCCGATTAGAAATGTTGCAGCTATTGTGGGGTTGCGTACCAGGACTTCATTTAGACACCCGTGTAGTAGATGTGCATATCTCCCGATTGCGGACAAAGGTAGAAGATGACCCCAACTTACCAGAGTTGATTATCACAGCAAGAGGTAGTGGTTATTTTTTCCCACGAATTATTGAATCACAGTAGGAGGAAATTGAAGAAGAATTCCAAATCCAGAAATGAGTGCTTGATTTAGCTCTACGCAAAACAAACCATTAGATAGATGAAGAATTAGTCAGCTGATGGTAGTTTCAGATGATGAAAAGTCAGTAATAACTCCATTGTAAAAAGTAGCTATTATGATCGTTGTCCATCATCTTAACAACTCGCGATCGCAGCGCGTGCTATGGCTGCTTGAAGAATTAGGGATCGATTATGAAATTAAGTTCTACGAACGCGACCAGAAGACGATGCTAGCACCGGCATCCCTGCGTGAAGTTCATCCCCTCGGCAAGTCACCAGTAATCACAGATGCAGAAAATACTGTTGCTGAGTCGGGCGCTATCATCGAATACATCGTCGAGCGCTATGGTAATGGTCAGCTAATCCCGCCATCTGGTACACCAGAGCGTCTGCGCTACACTTATTGGCTGCATTATGCCGAAGGCTCTGCAATGCCACCTCTGGTAATGAATCTTGTCTTTAACCGTTTTGGTACAGGAGACAGCGTAAACGAAGGATTTATCGCACCCCAAATTAAGCTTCACTTTGACTATATAGAAGGTGAACTTCGCAAAAGTACATGGTTCGTAGGCGAAGAATTCACCGCCGCCGATATCCAAATGAGCTTTCCTTTGGAAATAGTCGCTATGGAAGCCGAACTCATCTCAAGCCGACCGAAGATTCAGCAATTTATCGAGCGCATCCATACGCGGCCTGCTTACAAACGCGCTCTTGAACGCGGGGGCAAATACGACTTCGCCAATAGCATTCCATAATTCTTGTACCCATTTCAGATAATTAGAAACTGGTTAATGTTGCATTTAGAACATCATCAGTCGCATCTTCTTCTAATTCAGTAGAAGTTGCCAGGAGCTTTTGGAGTTATTTTCAGAAGTTAGATAAGAAACAGCCACCCCCAATTCCACAAATCCTGCTGAAGAAGCAACAGCTTTTACATTTATAGGCATTAACTAGCAGTTTTTCCAATCAGTGCCGTAGTTCCTTGAACGTCCGGTAGATTAGTAAAGATTGTGGTATCATTGCACCACAATGATACCGTAATTTTGTCTAGATATAGAATTCTATCGCTCTGCCAACGGTAGATTATTTCTGAAAGGAGTTTGCTGCAATGTCCACAACACCAACTACTCGACTAATTTTGGAGACTTTACTCCCCCATCTGAAAGTAGCAGCAGCTTATGCCCATTTTCTTCAACCAAAAATTGCTGCACTTCCTGCCAAAGGAGAAGGAAACAACTTTTTTAGTGCTGCACTTACTGATGCGGATGTAGCTATTCAAAATCTAGTAGAAGTAGTATTACTGGGCACTTTTCCAGATATTCGCTTTTATGGAGAAGAGTATGCAAGTTCTAACAACACCAAGTATTTTCGTGCTACCGAACTCGGTTCAGAAGGTGATTACTTAGTCACACTCGACCCAATCGATGGTACAAAGTTTTACATGGATGGACATTCTAATTACCAAATTATTCTCAGTATTCTAAATTCAGATGACTTTGAAGCCGTAATCGCCATTTCTCCTGCCCAAAACATTTATTTTTATGCCCTTCGAGGTGAAGGTGCTTTTAAAGGGACTCTGGACATGAGCCTAGAAGCCTGTGCCCCATTACATATAACATCTGCCAAACCTGCTATTTTGTTGGGATGGGCAATGAATTCTATTGGACATTTACTAAAAGATCGATATCAAGTAATCGATATAGCGACTGATTACTCTAGTGATATTCAAATTCCTAATCTTAATGGTATTCTCACTGGTGATTTGAGTGGAGCAGTGATTAAATCGGGTAAATTTATTGATGTTGCTGCACTCGCTTTTATTGTGAAAGAGGCTGGGTGGATTGTAACGACTCTGGACGGTTCGACTTTACCGCCATTGCATACTTGTCAAAACTATAGTCTGCCTGGATTGATAATAGCTGTCTCAAAATCTATTCATCAAGATTTACTGAAAGCTTTGCAAAGCCTACCTGTTTGAGGGTAAATAAGTAGTTAATTATTGGCTAACTATCCCTAAACAAAATGAAAATCTGTATTGTTGGCGCAGGTGCAATCGGTGGATATTTAGGGGCAAAACTGGCACTGGCAGGTGAAGCAGTGACGCTAATTGCACGTGGTTTCCATTTGGAGGCGATTCAAAAAAATGGGCTGAAGTTGCTCATGGCAGACGGTTCTAGCCAAATTGCTACTCCGGCTTTGGCAACTAGCGATATTCAAGAAGCGGGGCCACAGGATGTAGTAGTTTTAACTGTGAAGGCTCACAGTGTGCCTGCGATCGCACCCTTTCTCCCTGCACTCTACAATCCTCATACAATGGTGGTGACAGCCCAAAATGGCGTTCCTTGGTGGTACTTTTGTCAACATGGCGGTGAGTATGAAGGTACGCGGATTCAATCTGTTGACCCAGATGGGATTATTGAAGCTAGTATTGGTGCTGAACGCGCTATCGGTTGTGTGGTTTACCCGGCAACTGAGATAATTGAACCAGGTGTAATTAAACATATTGAAGGCGATCGCTTTACTCTCGGTGAAATCGATGGTAGTAAAACAGAACGCATCCAATTATTAGCACAGGCTTTAAAACACGCAGGATTCAAAGCACCAATCCGCAATCAAATCCGCACGGAAATTTGGATTAAGTTGTGGGGGAATGTGGCGTTTAATCCGATTAGTGCCCTGACTGGTGCTACTTTAGAAGGTATTTGCCGCTATCCCCTTACCCGTGAACTAGCGCGGCAAATGATGACTGAAACTCAAGCGATCGCGGAAAATTTGGGTATAAAGTTTGGTATTAGTTTAGAACAGCGAATAAATGGGGCAGAAAATGTTGGTGCCCATAAAACCTCGATGTTACAAGATATTGAATCAGGACGCGCTACGGAGATAGATGCTATTGTTGGCGCGGTGGCAGAATTGGGAAAACTGACTCAAATTCCCACGCCTTATATTGATGCTATTTATGCCAGTGTCAAATTATTGGAGGCGACCAAAATAAGAATTTGACAATCGCTAATTACAACATTTCATTATAATAAATTCTCTGCGTACCTCTGCGCTTCCCTCCGCGCCCCTCTGCGTTTAAATTTCACTCCTCAATTCCCCACGATTTTACGCGTTTAAGGTGCAGAATTTCAATTATATAATTATCAAGCTTATGAAGAAAAAGAAACTATGGTTATCAACGATATTACTTATAGCATTAGTAATCAGCATCATCGGACATAGCAATTCTCTAAAAGCTGCTTCATCTTTAGGGAAAGACACGCTGACGATGATTACTTCCCCAGATTATCCCCCTTATGAGTTTTATGATACCAAAGGAGGCGATCGCCAAATCGTTGGCTTTGATATAGATATTGCTAAGACTCTTGCTGAAAAACTAGGGTTTAAACTCCAAATAATGGAATCCGATTTTAATGGATTAATTCCTGCACTCCAAGCAAATCGCGCTGACTTTGTAATGGCTGGGATGACTCCGACTCCAGAACGTCAGAAAAATATTGATTTTTCAATTATTTATTACGAAGCTAAAGATACAATTGTCGCTACTAAAGGTAGTAACCTAAAACAACCCCAAGACTTATCAGGAAAGAAAGTTGGGGTACAACTAGGAACGATACAAGAACAAAATGCTCAGAAAATTGCTAAAAAAGTTGCAGGTATTCAGCTAAAGCAACTCAACAGAGTGCCGGAAGTAGTTCAGGAAATCAAATCTGGGCGAATTGATGCAGCAATTGTTGAGGATACCGTCGCTAAAGGATTCGCCCAAGCTAACCCAGATTTAGAATTTAATACTATTCCCTCAGAGGAGCAAAGTGGATCGGCGATCGCTTTTCCCAAAGGTTCTTCCTTTGTAGAACCATTTAATAAAGTCCTTCAACAAATGAAGGACGAGGGTACATTAAATAAACTTGTAGCCAAATGGTTTTCACAGAACACCGCCAATCCTGTATCCTCAACTCCTGCTAAAGGCGGATTGAATCTCGACTTCACCAGAATCCTTCCAGACATTCCCTTTATTCTTCGGGGAATTCCTTTAACTTTGTTGTTCACGTTATTATCCGTATCCTTGGGGTTAATTTGGGGAACAATACTGTCTCTATTAAAAATCCTCGGCATCAAGCCGCTCACCTGGGTTGCTAACGCCTACACCTCTGTTTTTCGAGGTACACCTTTGTTATTACAGTTGGCATTAGTTTACTACGCAACACCCCAGCTTACAGGCTATGACATTTCAGCATTGCAGGCTGGGGTGCTAACTTTTACCCTGAATTCTGGCGCTTATATGTCGGAAACCATCAGGGGTGGGATTCAAGCGGTGGATAAAGGGCAAAGTGAAGCGGCGATGTCTATGGGTGTTCCCTATTGGTTGATGATGTGGGATGTGATTTTACCCCAAGCATTGAAGAATATTCTCCCCGCATTAGTAAATGAAACTATCGGATTGCTCAAAGATTCCGCGCTGGTGTCAACCATTGGAGTAGTGGAAATATTACGCAGCGCCCAAATCGTTGGTGCAAACAAATATATTTATTTTGAACCACTGCTATTTGCAGGGTTAATCTACTATGTTTTGGTAATGGGGATGACTTTGGGTGCATCTGCTTTAGAAAGGAGGTTACGGGAAAGTGAATAATGTAGTAATTCGCACGGAATTCTTATCTAAATCCTTTGGCAAACTCGACGTACTCAAAGATATTTCCACTGAGTTTTACCAAGGGGAAGTGGTTGCCATACTAGGCCCTTCTGGTTCAGGTAAGTCTACCTTTCTGCGATGCATAAACTTGCTAGAACAACCCACTAGAGGAAGAATCTACTTTCACGATCAAGAAATCACCAAGCCTAAAGCAAACATTGCTAAGGTGCGCCAGCATTTGGTGATGGTATTTCAACATTTTAATTTGTTTCCCCACATGAATGTGCTGCAAAATGTCACCTACGCACCCATAAAGGTGAAAGGTGTTAACAAGCAAAAAGCAGAAGAACATGGCTTAGAATTGCTTTCTAAGGTAGGTTTAGAAGAAAAAGTGTCTGTCTATCCGTCCAAACTATCGGGAGGACAGAAACAGCGAGTAGCGATCGCTCGGGCATTAGCAATGGAACCAGAGATGATTTTGTTTGATGAACCCACCTCTGCATTAGATCCAGAAATGGTTAAGGATGTGCTGGAAGTGATGAAAGATTTAGCATTATCTGGGATGACAATGGCGATCGTTACCCATGAAATGGGCTTTGCAAAAGAAGTTGCTAATCGGATTATGTTCCTCGACCAGGGAATTTTAGCAGAAGATGCTACTCCTGGCGAGTTTTTCCAAAATCCTCAGTGCGATCGCGCCAAGCAGTTCTTAGAAAAAATGCTTTAAAACAATTGAAATTCGCCACTTTTTTTGTATTCTTGAAACTTTTCCAAGACGGGGCGATCGTTTGGCATTAACGTCGGTAAGTCAGCCAAATCAAAAAATTCCAGCGCCAGCGATTCTCCATCTAAGCAAGCAAGGCTGCCTGACCATTCAACGGCTCGCAAAATCAAAATGAAGGTTTGGACGCGATCGCCGTTGGGATAGGTTACAGTTTCAAAGGCTGGATTAGAAGAAAACCCCACAGGTGCAAAACGCTTAACCGTTAAACCAGTTTCTTCAAAAACTTCTCGTGCAGAACATTCTTCGGCAGATTCGCCTACCTCTGGACAGCCACCAGGTAGCCCCCAAATTTTGAAATCACTCCGCTTTTGCAACAAAACGCGCCCCAAATTATCTTCAATAATCACACGTGCGCCAAACATCAGAAGTAGGCGATCGCCTACAACTTGTCGTAACTTGCCGAGATAAGAGTCAGACCAATTTGCCATAATTCTGAGTTTTTACGGAATGTGGAAAAGTCAGGCGATCGCACCAATTAGCTCTTGGAGAAGGTATTATAAGCAAACGTGTTTTTTTTCACTAAATAACGCCCGTATAGATGAAAATATCTGCATTTTGCCAATTTATATTAGTCTGCGTCCTAACAATAGTATGGTGTATTATTGCTCATACCCACCAAGCCTTTGCATTTCAGATAGAAAATGAGAATCATATTGCTTCATCCAAATCAAAGTCAGAAGTAGAGATTGTTGCCCAAATTAATGAACAATCTGCTCAAACAAAACCAGCAGATAACATTTTGCAAGCTGAACTATCAAATTCGGTGCGGCAACCCAGTCCTTATAAACCAACAATTGTTTTTGTATATGTGGGATTAAACACCATATCTCAGATTAACCTGCCTGAAAAAACATACAATATAGCAGCAGAAGTCGTTTTAGAATGGCAAGATGGTCGATTAGGTTTTACTCCCAACAGTAAAGAAAAAAATGCTCTGTTAAAATTTAATGGTGATGATGTCAACTCGATTCTTAGAAAAATTTGGTCGCCAAGTTTCGCAATTGGTAATGAAATTCAGCCACGAGAAATACAAAATCGCTCAGTCTCCATTGCTCCAAACGGTTGGGTGAGAGTATACGAACAGTTTAATGATGTTGTAAAATTTGATGCAGATGTCCACACTTTTCCTTTTTGTGACGAAACACTGACCCTAGCTATTGATTCTGCTCTTGACGATCGCAGCAATGTCACTTTCGATTTGCAAGAGTTTAAATTTACTTCCTCAAATCCATCCAAGCAGGTTATTGGACGTTGGTCAATTAAAAATATTGATGCTCATACACAAGTTCTTAATCGTCTTGATTCCAAACTCGGTTTTCCAGAAATAGTTATATCTATTGATGTTAAACATATACCGCAATACATCATTTTCAACTTTTTTCTTCCCCTATTTATCATTTTTGTGGCTGCTGCTGCCGTAACCTTTATTGATCCATCAAAAGTTGCCTCTTATTCCTCTCCGCGCCTGGGTGGAACAATAACGCTAATCCTCACAACAATCGCTCTTAAACTAAGTCTATCCAAAGAAATTCCGGCTGTGAATTACATTACTTTGACCGATGCAGTGTTTGGTGTGACCGTTTTAACCTTGCTCTTAAGTTTAATAACATCTTGTACGATCATATTTTTATTAAATGAAAAAAAACAAGAAGTACTAGCTAAACGAATCCATGTAACCTTCCGCAAAATTTATCCTTTCTTATTTGTTGGGTGTTTAGGTAGCACTGTTTTGTTTTTCTTCTCAGTGAATTGGAAAGCTTAATTATCGTTATGAAAAAATTATTTGGTCGGCGTAAGTTGATTATTTTTGGCTCCACCGTTGCTTCCAGTTTATTTATCAAAGCTTGTAGCACCAAACCATCTACTAACAGTAATCCTAAAACTTCTCTATTAGAATTTACTAATGTTCAAGAGACAATCAAAGTTGGGATTTTACACTCACTAAGTGGCAGTTTAGCAATCAGCGAGAAGAGTGTTGTTGATGCCGAACGATTAGCGATTGAAGAGATTAATAAAGCTGGTGGTGTATTAGGTAAACGAATTGAAGCAATTGTGGAAGACGGTAACTCTGACCCTGTTATCTTTGCAAAGAAAGCGAAGAAGCTGATTGAGCAAGACAAAGTAGCAACAGTATTTGGTTGTTGGACTTCGGCAAGCCGCAAGGCTGTACTTCCGATATTCGAGTCGAACAAGCATTTATTATGGTATCCAGTGCAATATGAAGGGCAAGAGTGTTCCCAAAGTATCTTCTACATGGGAGCCGCTCCTAACCAGCAGATTGAACCTTCTGTTGAATGGTTGCTCAAGCATAAAGGCAAAGAATTTTTTCTTGTTGGTTCTGACTACGTTTTTCCGCGTACTGCCAACAGTATTATCAAAGCACAACTGCAAGCTAATGGGGGTAAAAGCGTTGGCGAAGATTACATTCCTCTCGGCAGTAACGATGTCAACTCTGCGATCGCTAAAATTAAGCAAGCTTTACCAAATGGAGGTATTATCTATAATACTTTAAATGGAGATACTAACATTGCATTTTTTAGGGAATTAAAAGCCTCTGGTTTATATGCCGATAAATATCCTTCTATGTCTGTCAGTATTGCCGAAGAAGAAGTCAAAAGCATTGGAATTGACTATCTTGTAGGTCACTATGCAGCTTGGAATTATTTTCAAACCGTCAAAACTTCTGCAAGCGAAAAGTTTAGGCAAGCGTTCAAGGCGAAATATGGTTCGGATCGCGTTGTGAATGATCCGATGGAAGCCGGGTACATTATGGTATATCTCTGGAAGCAAGCGGTTGAGAAAGCAAAAACGGCTGATCAGATCGAAAAAGTGAAAGCTGCGGCTTACGGTCAAAGTTTCGATGCACCTGAAGGTGAAGTCACGATAAACGTAAACCACCACCTATCTAAATTCGTAAGGATTGGAGAAATCAAAAACGATGGTTTATTCCAAATAGTTTATGAAACTACAGAGGCTGTAAAACCAAACCCTTGGAACCAATTTTTAGCCGAAACTAAAGGTTATGCTTGCGATTGGCTGAATCCTTCTAAGGGTGGTAAGTATAAAATATAGTAGGGCTTTGTGGGAAATATTGGTGTTGATGCCTGTAGATAATCGTATGAATTTCTGCCTATTTATCATTGATATTCAAAATGGATTTATCACTCCGAATACAAGCCATATTCCACAAAGAGTTAAATCTTTATTAGAGCAAAATATCTTTGAACACGTCATTTTCACAAGATTTATAAATACCCCTAATAGCCCTTATATCAAATATCTAAATTGGCACAATCTCATATCACCATTTGAGCAAAAAATTGTTAATGAAATTGAACCATTTGCTCAAGTAGTTTTTGATAAAACTATATATACTGCTTGTAATACAGAGACACTCAATTTTATAAATAAAAATAATATCCAAAAAGTATTTATTTGTGGTTTAGATACTGATTCTTGTGTTTTAAAAACTGCCGTTGATTTTTTTGAAAATAATATTATTGCTTATATTTTAGAATATTATTCAGCATCAACAGGCGGTGATAAAATTCACCAAGCAGGTCTTTTAGTATTAAGTCAGATGATCGGGGTAAATAATATTGTAACTGAACCTTTAGATAGACAAAAGTTAAATAAATACTTACAGTTAGTATAAGAATTCTCTCTAATTTCTGAACATAAATTCAGATAAAATTTCTGACAAAATAGGCTGTTCATTGCTGTTAAGTTTTAGCTTTCAGAATAATCACTTTCACAGCGTCCCTAGTATGAAAGGGTAAACCCCGTAGAGTAATAGTCACATCTTCAGTTAAAACGACTTCTATCTTGTGAATTGTTCATATTCCGACTTTAGAGGCAGGATTTTTAGTATTCACTATCATTAATGTAATTATGTAACTTAAAGAAAATCTTAAGGTAGCAAATAGCGATCGCCTGAAACAGGATAATGCATCTGAACAGGTTAATTATTCCCATTCAACCTAGAACTATGGCATCTACACCTAAAATCCTTGCCTTTGCCGGCAGCACTCGGATTGATTCTTACAACAAAAAATTGGTAAAAATCGCGGCATCTGGCGCTAAGGCAGCAGGCGCAGAAGTGACTTATCTAGACCTCCGCGATTTGCCCCTACCTCTGTATGATGAAGACTTGGAAGCTCAAGAAGGGCTACCTGCCAACGCCCGAACTTTTAAGGACTTGATGATTTCTCATCAAGGATTGCTGATTGCTTCGCCGGAATATAATAGTTCACTCACAGCAGTTTTGAAGAACGCCATTGACTGGGCATCCCGTCCTGCACCAAATGAAGCACCATTGGCTGCTTTTGCAGGTAAGGTTGCTACTATTATGAGCGCTTCCCCAGGCGCTCTTGGTGGTTTGCGGGGATTGGTTCACCTGCGGTCTATTTTGGGAAACATCAAAGTTTTGGTACTACCCGATCAAATAGCAGTATCCAAAGCTTACGAAGCCTTTAATCCTGATGGCACGTTAGTAGATCCTAAACAGCAAGAATCTATTCAAAAGCTAGGCGATGGTTTAACAAAAATATTGCTGAAGCTTAATTAAATTCTTCAATTTGATATGAGACTTCCAGAGAATAAAATATACAAGCAATAATAATGATAATAATTATGGGGGAAGGAATAGGCTGCCGTTGGCAGCTATTCCTTCCACTTTTTGTAGTAAATGATGATAATTCGATTTTTGGGTATCCAGAGGTGTCTATACAATTAACGAATTGTCAACAATTAAATGTAATAACATAAAATGAAAATTTATGAATTTCAAGATGCTAATCAATTTCATACCCGGGTGAAAGATTATTTGCTCAATCAAGAATCAATCAATAGTCTGCTGCTGGGAATTAGCGATAGCTTGATTCACAATCCTGAACGCTATGAAGAAACCCCATACTTGGCAACTGTGGAAATAGATAATATTGTCGCAGTAGCAATTAGAACGCCACCCCGCCCATTATTACTCTCACAGATTGAAGATTTGAAAGCAGCTACTTGCTCAAAATTTATTTGTTTCCTATCCATCACTGACGGGAGTGAATGCTCCTATAGATGAAGCCCAAGCCTTTGCTTGGGCGTGGCATTCTTTAACTGGTCAATCTCACCAATTAAAGTTAGCATTGCGTACCTTTAAACTGGAAAAAGTACGACATATTTCCGCTGCTACAGGTTATTTACGATAAGCTACAGAAAGCGATCGCCCACTTTTGATAAACTGGTATGAAGCTTTTTCTCTAGAAACCCTTGGCGAGATTGACTCAGAAGCAGAACGCTGGGCTAAACATTGGTTGAAGGAAGGTACTGCTTATCTTTGGCAGGATAAAGTCCCGGTTTCAATTGCTTGTCGTGGTGGACTAACGCCCAATGGTGCGCGAATAAATATGGTGTACACACCACCAGAGTATCGTCGCCTGGGTTACGCCAGTGCTTGCGTAGCAGCTTTGAGTCAGACTTTATTGAACCAAGGATATCGATTCTGTTTCCTATCTACAGATTTAGCAAATCCGATATCTAATCATATTTACCAGGAAATTGGTTATCAGCCATTGGGTGATAGGCATGAATTATGCTTTGAACTAACAGGACTTAAACAAAATTGAAAGACAAGAAAGATATAATGCTGATTATAAATTAATTTTATGGGAAAAGATTGATTTAGATAGCATTCCATGCACACCTTTTTGCGGACTGTTCACAACTTGAGTAATGTGAAAATTTACAGCTAAACTACACAATACATAAGCATCTTCTGACGATAAATTTGCAAAGCGTTCCAGAAAATCAATCATATTTTTTAAAGCCAATTCTAAGGCTTCATCTAAGGTTTGAGCAAACCCCATTGTAATGATATGAGTTGGAGTTTCGGCAATTGGTGTTGTCAGTTTTAAATCCTTGCGAAGTTTGAGGGTAATTCTACCATTCATAGAAGTTTCAATGGCGGTGACATTTACTTCACCATCTCCCTGTGCAGAATGCCCATCACCAATAGAAAATAATGCACCTGGTACAAAAATCGGCAAAAATAAACGAGAACCAGCTTGTAATTCCCGGTTGTCGATATTACCACCGTAAGAACCTGGTGGGACAGAAGTTCGAGAGGTTTCTGGGGTAGCGACACCAAGAATTCCAAAAAACGGTTTGAGGGGGATTTTTATGCTAGCACCCGCCGGAAATTCAGCGATATTGTTGACTAAATCTAGAGGAATGAATCTTAAGGCAGGTTGAGGAAACTGATGTGGTAAAGCTCCCCAACCTGGACGAATGGCATTGAAGCCAACGGGTACACTAGGTGCGATCGCATCTAATTGTACTTCTAAAACATCCCCTGGTTCGGCATCACGTATATAAATCGGCCCTGTGAGTAAATGCGGTCCCCCAGCAATCTTGCGTTCTGGTAAAAGATTTTGGCAGATATCGAGAAATTCTGGTGTGACAAATTCAGGTGGTGCTTTGTCGTAAACGTAGTAACCAGTATAAGTTTCCACATCAACCGTATCACCAGAATCAATAATAAGTGCTGGTTCTAGCAGATGGGAGAAACCACCCAGATGTACAGTTTCCTTGGTAGCTTTTAAAATGTAATGAGTCATCGCTGTTGTTGCAATATGTCTAAATTACCAAGAGCCGCTTACTACAAACCTTTAATTATTTATTTACGCCCACTTACTTATACTAAATAGTTATAAAAACTAGCAGGATAAAAAATAATGTATGGAGACTACATTATACCTGATGAAGATTTTGCCGAAGCACTGATTCGAGCAATTCGCTTTCATTACTTGGAAGAAGTTCAAGCTCTTATTTCCGTTCAGCAAGATATTAATGCTAGAGACAGCAGTGAACTTTATTGCACTCCTTTAATATATGTAGTTTTTGAAGAATCTCTAGATATAGTTAAATTGCTAGTTAAGGCTGGCGCAGATGTCAATATTAAAGGCGCAGATCCAGATGAATTTCCTTTAAATCTATCCGCTTACGCTTGCAATAATAATTTTTTTGTTAGTAATGAATTTGTTCGTAATCAGAAGATTTTTGATTATTTGGCTCCACTAACTTCGCCAGAACTAAAAGCAATTGCACAGACAACTTTAAATCGGAGGAATTAGCTTGATGGAAATAGACAGGATAGGAAAGTTATCGTAGTCGCCCAATTCTCCAAATCTGGAGCTAACTGCTTCATCTGCTGGTAAACATCGTTGTTGATCCACAGCACTAAAGGAAAAGAAAAATTATTGAAAAACTCCTTGTGCATATAATTAGCCGAAGTCCAAAACTGAGGTAGATTGTACAAGGATTCCAAACCTAGAATCATTAAGACTTGTACCTCATGATTGGATTCTTCACGAATGATGTTATAAAGATCCATTTCGGATTCCTTTAGATGGAAAACGTTAATATCACATTCACAAATTTTATGTAATTTTTCTATCAGGGTATCGTATAGACTAGCATAATTACACCGTGCAAGAATCAGCTTAAACTGCCCTTGAGAAGCTTGAATTGTCCAAGCTAATTTTTCCACTGCTTTTTCATTATTCTCTTCATGTTGCTGTGGGTAAGTCATAATAACATACATTTACTTTAGGCTTTTTCCCAAGCATAACCTGGGAAAAATAGTTTTTGAGAGCAAGTATGAACAATGCTTTTAAATATGATGTATAGGCATATTTCCAACTTCCGTCAAGCCTCAGATGAATCGTGAATGAACTACACCGAAAATATTACGAATTACAATTAGAAATTAAGAATTGATCTGATGATCTCAACAATTTGCTAAACTCCAACTTTGGGGATAGTGAATAAAAACAATTTGAGCAGGGAATTTGGAGGGGTTGCAGAGTGGCTGATGATGAACGCATAGTCAATGCACAACAGATAAATCCAAAAGACTTTTCATGGGGATTATGGCCTGTTCTGCCACTCTACCCTTATGGCAGGCGGCAGACAATCCGTAAAGAAGTGGTCAAGGACACAATCTGGAATTTTGACCAGATTCAGGGCATTTTCTACGTAGTTGTGCCGATTCGCATGACTGTAGTTAAACTCGAAGCCGGGGGTCTTCTCATCTATGCGCCTGTTGCACCAACCCCAGAGTGCATAAGGCTTGTGAATGAGTTGGTGGCGGAACACGGTAATGTTAAGTACATCATCCTGCCGACTATCTCCGGTATAGAACACAAAGTCTTTGTCGGCCCCTTCGCCAGATATTTTCCGACTGCACAGGTGTTTGTGGCTCCCCATCAGTGGAGTTTTCCGCTAAATCTGCCCCTTAGCTGGCTTGGTTTACCCCCAAAACGGACTCAGGTACTCCCAGAAGATAGTAGCAAAACACCCTTTGCTGACGAGTTTGATTATGCAATGCTAGGTCCCATCGAGCTTGGCCCTGGTCGGTTTGCAGAAGTTGCTTTTTTTCATCAGCGATCGCATACTCTTTTAGTAACAGATTCTGTACTCTCTATCCCAGACTATCCACCTGCGATCGTTTTATTAGATTCATATCCCCTACTATTCCATGCCAAGGATCGTGCTTCTGATATTGTTGCAGACATTCAGGTAAATCGCCGTAAGGGTTGGCAGCGCATCTGTCTGTTTGCTTTGTACTTTCAACCAAGCGCACTAAATATACCCCAATGGAATCAGGTGTTGCAAGATGCCTTGAAAGCCCCAGAACGCTCAAGGAAAGCTTATTTTGGATTGTACCCCTTTCAATGGAATCCAGATTGGCAGCGATCGTTTGATGCCCTGCGAGGTAATGGGCGGTTGTTTGTTGCACCAATTTTACAGACGTTGATTCTCAACCGCGCACCACAAGAAACCATCGACTGGGCTGATAAAGTTGCTAGTTGGGACTTCGAGTGGATTATTCCCTGCCACTTTGATGCACCGATAAAAGCCCAAGCGTATCAGTTTCGTCAAGCTTTCTCTTTTTTAGAAAAGCAGCCTGCTGTCAGTGCAGGTTTGTTCAGCAGTAGCAGCTATCCTTTGCCAGAGGAGGATTTTAAACTACTTAAGGAAATCGATGCAGGTTTAAATAAGTTTGGGATTGTGCCATCAGCAAAAGAGAATGTTTGAAAAGTATGGGCTCTTCCAGAAGTATTATGCTAAAGTTTAAACTTAAATTAGGAATTTGCCTTTAAAATCAAGGGTTTCAGGCAGTTACAACCTAGATTTTTCCCAAAAGCTAAAACGTCAAGATTAAAAGCTGTATTTCTTGCCCAGCAAGGGATATGAGCTAATTTATAGACGTTTTTAGCATAACAAGTAATGAAGAACCAAAGTATTGGGCGATTAGAAATCGCTACTACACAAACAAAGTCTACCTCCGTGGACTAATACAAAATCAAGGGTTTTTAACCTGCGGAGGTGGTTTTGCCTGTGTAGCTGGGATTTCCAATCGCGGAGGCAAGTAATAAATTAGACTTTTCAAACAACTTCTAAGAGAATTTTTGGTAACTACTGTGCTAAATAATCAGAAGTATATTACGGGGACTTTTTAATGAATACAAAGAAGAGACTTTTGGAAATTGATGTTCTTAGAGGAGTTGCAGCTATAGGTGTTATCTTATTTCATTACACAACTCGATACAATCAGAAGTATGGCCATTCAGATGACGTGTTAA
Source organism: Nostoc sp. LEGE 12450 (assembly GCF_015206895.1). GTDB lineage: Bacteria > Cyanobacteriota > Cyanobacteriia > Cyanobacteriales > Nostocaceae > Nostoc. The sequence goes on from NZ_JADEXU010000003.1 coordinate 45,652, forward strand.
TGTATTTGCCTCAAGGGTTTTATGGTGTTGAATTATTCTTTATAATTAGTGGCTTTGTAATTTTTACGAGTCTAGATAAAATTAAAAGTGGATCTGAATTTGTAATTGGGCGTTTCTCACGGCTTTATCCAGCTTATTGGACTTGTCTAATTTTGACTTACACTATTGTTAATATAGCTGGATTACCTAACTATACAATTAGTTGGGATGTTGCCATAATCAATCTCTCGATGTTTCAAGTATTTTTCAATGTTCCTAATGTCGATGGAGTTTACTGGACTCTAGAAATTGAATTATGTTTTTACATTATTATGTTTGTTTTATATCAAACGAAGCTCTTAAAGTATATTTATCAGATTTCAATAATTTGGCTAATATTAATGGTATTAACTATTATATTAGAAAAGCAAGGTAACATAATTATTGAATCAAGAATTGGGATTTTACTTTTTTTGAAGAGTCAGAAAATAATATTTGCTAATTTATTCCTCATAGGTATAATGTTTTATAAAAAATACCAAAAAGGATTATCGATAAAAGAATATTTTATTATTACTGCTTGTATATTAGTTTATAAACTTCAACATTATTGGTCTGAAACTTTGTTAATTATTTTTTTTGCTGTATTATTTCATTTGATAATAGACAACAAAATGAGTTTTATTATTCAAAAACCTCTGCTGTTTATGGGAAATATATCTTATAGTTTGTATTTGATTCATCAAAATGTTGGTTATGTTATAATAAACCACTTTTACAAGTTTGGAATTAATCCTAATATTAGTATATGTGTTGCCTTGATAATATCTATATTATTAGCGGCTATAATTACATTTAAAATTGAAAAACCAATTATGCGATTCATAAAAAAGATGATCTGATTTACAGCATACACATCATCTATTTTAAACTTCCAATATGGATAAAAATAAATTTTTCAACTTTGTCCCTCAATTTGATTGCAAAATATTACCAGAGAAATAAGACTAATTCCTTCTATAGACTGTGGTCAAGGTCATGACTTAGCTGTTAGCTTGAGAATAGCAACTATTAAAGGTGAAAAAAGATGAATAAGACATTACTAACAATTTTCATGTTTGCACTGTTACTCTTATTCATCATCTCTCCCTTTGCTGCCCTTGCTAGTCTAATGCTGATAGTGTTAGTTTCGGCGTTTTTCTCTTTACTAGGAAACTTGTTCCAAGCAATAATTGGCGGTGATACCAACCCAAAAAGGTCTTAACAATTAGGCAGTGCGTTAGGCTTAACTCCATAATGCACCTTATTACAAGCGACGAGCTTTGAGTTTAAAAATCCATTTTCATCTTAAAAGAGATGCTACCAACTCGGTTGATTATTTCGCTACCAAGAATGATTTCAAAGCCAAACCTTTTATATAAACTCAAGGCTGGATTTGTCGCTCTGATACTAAGTGATATTGATGAATAAGATGTTTGGGCTGCTGCTAACAAATGTGTGAGTAACTGCGTTCCTATGCCTTTATTTCTATGTTGGGGAAGAATGGCAATAGCTAGTTCAGGAGTTTGATCGTCAACATAGCCATATCCTTTATTTTCACCTGTCAATAGACGCAGCCATGCAGATCCTACTGGCTGATTACTAGTTTCTAGAATAGCGATGAAGCCGCTATCATCTTTACATCCCCAATTTTTAACATATTTTGCTAAATCAGGATTATTTATCGCATCCTGCACTGTCAGATTACCTTCGTTTTCCAGATGCGCTGCTTCATAAAGCATAAGCCAGAGAAAAGGCTCATCTTCCTGTGTCAATGGACGAATAGAATAATCCATAACTCATGCCCCATCAGCTTTTGTAAAATTTAGGATAATTTACTCAGTGGTGTTGGTAAACCGTCTATGCTGACAAGATTTTTCTTCTGTTGATATTCTCGAACTCCCTCTTCACCTTTTTTACTAGCCCAGTTTACTAAAGTCTGGCGCTGACCCCGATATTCATAAAGTGGTACGCCAAAACCACAAGAAGTCTGTACTTTTTCAATATCAGCGACGATAATTTGGCGAGTTCCAGGCATTGGTAAAAACAAAGAGTACAGAGAGTCCCAGTCTGGAGAACTCGGTAAAATCGTGTTTCCTTGACCGTAAAGGCGCAGGATACACGCGGGTTCTTCAAAGGCGCAAAACATGAAGGTTATCCGCCCATTTTCTTGCAAATGGGCTGAGGTTTCGTTACCACTGCCTGTAAGGTCTACATAACCTACTTGCTTGGGAGAGAGAACACGAAAGCATCCTAAACCTTTAGGAGATAGATTAACATGACCCGTAGGACTCAAGGGTGCAGAGCCAACAAAGAATAGGTGTTGGGCTGCAATAAAGTCTTGCAATTCGTCTGTAATACAGTCAAAAAGTTTAGACATAGACTGTCTGATTTATATTCACATACAAATTTCTCATCTTCTCAGCCTATGCCTTAGCTAAATATCTAGCAAGGCCCAATTGCCGATGTCTGAGCAAATGGGAGTTTGGAGTTAGGAAAAGTATTAAGTAAGTGGGCGCAAGTAATTGTCTTTGGGATAAGGCAATAGGCAATAGGCAATAGGCAATAGGCATAAGGGTTTTAGCCTAGTTCCTTTTTATTTACATAGTTTGATTTTATTGTGCCAACTTACTTACTGTCTCATATACCGACTAGCCATTTGGATAGCATCAGCGATATCTACATCACCATCGCCGTCAGCATCCAAGAAGGAATTCAGTACAGGATTCCCGCCAGCTTGGGGATTTTGAGCATTTGCACCTGATTGCAAAAAATTCAGGACTAAAGGTACTGCTAAAGGTAGCAATTGTTGAACTATACCAGCATCCAATCCAGTGCGCTGGGCAGCAACTTGAGCTACCTGTTGTTGTATCTGAGGAGAAAACAGCGAATTGACGGCTTGGGGATTAGGTGAAGTCCCAGCATATTGATTCACTAAACTTTGTGCGGCTTCATTACCATCTGTGGCTTGCTTATCTTGTAAAGCGGAACGCACTTGACCACCCACAATTGACAAGACTGATTGAATGGTAGAAGGGTCTGCACCAGTACTTTGGCTTAATTGCTGTACAGTGTTAATAATTCCTCCCAGTTGCCCTAAGCTACCCTGTTGATTAGGATTAGCAACTGCACCAAGAATTTGATCGAAAAGTCCCATAAATTTATTTCTCCCTTTGTTCTCAAAAAGCTTGCCAAAACTGGCTTGAAGTGTTTGTGTAGGCAAACTTTCGTCAGTCCACTAAAAAGATTTAAACACGCAACCTTATACTTGCTGTTGATTATTATGAAAAAATTAACTTTGGAAAGCTACTAACTCAAGGATGAGAAATTGGTAAAGTTATGCCTGCGGTGGGCAGAGCGATACCTGCGGTGGGCAGAGCGATCGCAAACTCTGTACCTTTATCTAACTCAGATTGGCAGGTAATCTTACCTTTATGTTTTTCTACCACAATTTGAGATGCGATCGCTAGCCCTAAACCAGTACCAATGCCTCGTGGTTTGGTGGTAAAAAATGTTTCAAATATCTTTTTCTGATTTTCTGGTGAAATACCAGGACCGTTGTCGGCAATTCGCACTATCACCAAATCATTCTCCCAGCATTCTGTGATAATAGTGATTTCAGGGACAAATTCGGGATTTTCAGCCGATTTTTGCTCCAAAGCATCAAGTGCATTGCTGAGAAGATTCATAAATACTTGATAAAGTAAACCTGTATAACCTGGAATCGCGGGAATCTCTCCATAGCTGCGAACAAGGTTAATGCCATTTTTCAGGCGATTGTTCAGAATTAACAATGTACTATCTAGACAAGCATGTAGCTCGACTAACTGGGCTTCCCCATCGTCTAAACGAGAGAAATCTTTCAAACTTCGGACAATTTCTCGCGTGCGTTCAGCACCAATTTTCATTGAATTAAAGAGTTTTGGTAAATCGACTTCTAGAAACTCCAAATCAATTTCTTCTGCTAGAGTTTGCACAGCAGTGGAAGGCTGAGGAACTTCGGCTTTATATACTTGCAGTAATGCTAATAAATCGTCAGTATAGGTTTTCGCGTGTACGAGGTTGCCAGAAATGAAATTTACAGGATTATTAATTTCGTGGGCGACACCAGCCAGCATTCTTCCTAAACTAGACATTTTTTCACTTTGAATTAGTCGGACTTGGGCTTCGGCTTGTTGTTCTTCTAAAAGGTGCTTCACCTGTCGAATTAGCTGGTTAAGGGAATTAGTTAAAGCCCCAACTTCATCTTGAGTAATTACGGGCGCTTGCAAGTCAAAATTGGCTTCTTGGCTAACTTTTTGGGCGATATCTGTCACCGCTTTAATCGGATAGGCAATGATTGTACTGGTGTAGAAAGCCAGGATAGCAGCGATCGCTACTGACAGCAGCATACTAGCAATAATAATTTGGGCTTGGATAAGCGCAGCTTGTTTTTGGGCTACATCACCTTCCTGTTGGCGTTCTTGAAGTGTTTTAGCAAAGTCGGTTAACTCATGGGCAAATTGATAAAACTTTAAAGCATCCTGACTTTGGCTGAATTTGGAGATTAATTGCTGTGCTTTTAACGTTCCCTCTGGCTGCGAACTTAATGGCAAAATTTGTTGAATCAGTGCCCTGAGTTGTTCAAAATATCCGCTTATTGTACTGTTATGCTTTGTCAGCAGAGTTTGTAAATCCCTTTGCGAACTGGTTTGACTAAATTCCTGCGCCTGAGAAAGCAACGTTTCGGCTTCCGCCAGATCGGTTTTGAAATTAGAGATTCTCTTTTGCAACGCTTGCAAATGCTGTATAGAAGGCACTATTTCTTGCTGGTTGATCTGTATTTCTAACAGTTCACCTTGCAAACTACTTAACAAGTTTGCTTCTTCATCTACTAAGATCATCTCTTGTCTAGCTTGTTGAAAGTAGCGATCGCCTATTACCAACCCTGCTGTCGTTCCTAAAACTGCAACTCCCAAAGCCAAACCGTATCCATAAAAGATTTTTTGCCGAATACTAAGGCGATGGAATCTTTGTTGAACCCAGTTAAAGTATTTTAATTTAGGTATCGCAGTCATGGTATTACTCGTTGTTGAATTTTTTACTAAGTGGTTTTTCATCAAAAACAAGAAATCCAGCCGCAAGTGAGAACACATTTAATACAAAATTCGCTCTTAGTTTATCAAAAGGGGTTTTTTCTACCCTGGTCAAAAATACTGAAACTATGAAGATTATAAGTATCTGCCTACTGAATGTTGATAGAAGAAGAGCAGAGGAAGAAGGGGAGCAGGGGAAAAAGGCTGAACCCAAGCTTATTGACATATAGAATTATTTATTGTGGGGGTACAGCATTGCTGTGCCCTTAAGTTTCACCGTCAAAGGTTCAGATTTTGCAAAAGCTGCTTCTTACTACTCTGGTAAGAAAGACTGAAACTATTAAGATCAGAAGCATCTGCTTACTGAAATACCCACTAATCTTTCCCAGCCATGCCTCTGTCGCGCATAGTAACGCTAATTGTTGGTCTGATAGTCATTTTGGGGCTAGCCCTATGGCTAATTGATTCCCTATCACGCCTCTATTGGCAATTGTCCTATTCGCCGTTGCTTGGCAATTTGCTGCTGTTGCTGCTGATTGTCCTCATAGGAGCCTTGGTTGCGGCTTTTGTCTATTATGTATTGGTAATTCAAGCTGGGGAAAAGCGATCGCGCCGCAACCCCAAGCGAGTGACGGCGGCGCAAATTCCTGCTGCTAAATCTGATGCTGCTTCTACAACTCTCCAAGCTGTGCGCCAACAGGTAGCGCAAATTCAAGATGAAGTCACACGTCAGGCTTTATTAAGTCGATCGCGGGAGATTGAAGCGAACTTAGCACGCGGTGAAATTCAAGTAGTGGTATTTGGTACGGGGAGTGCTGGCAAAACTTCCCTAGTTAATGCAATTATGGGACGCATGGTGGGTCAAGTGGATGCACCGATGGGTACAACCCAGGTTGGAGAAACCTATTGTCTGCGGTTGAAGGGATTAGAACGCAAGATTTTAATTACAGATACGCCAGGGATTTTAGAAGCGGGTGTGGCGGGAACAGAACGCGAACAAATGGCCCGAGAACTGGCAACAGAAGCAGATTTACTATTATTTGTGGTGGATAATGACTTACGACGCTCAGAATATGAGCCGTTGCGGGGATTAGCAGAAATTGGGAAGCGATCGCTCCTAGTTCTCAACAAAACCGATTTATATACAGATGAAGATAAAGAATCCATCCTCGCTAGGTTGCGTCAACGGGTACGGGGATTTATTGCTACTAATGATGTGGTGGCGATCGCAGCTAATCCCCAATCTGCACAACTAGAAACCGGCGAAACCTACCAGCCAGAACCCGATATTGTCCCTTTACTGCGACGCACGGCTGCTGTTTTACGCGCCGAAGGTGAAGATTTGGTGGCGGATAATATTCTTTTGCAATCTCTGCGATTGGGAGATGAGGCGCGAAAACTCATCGATGGTCAGCGTCGCCGTCAAGCTGACAAAATCGTAGAACGATTCCAATGGATTGGTGCTGGTGTGGTATCAGTCACGCCAATACCAGTGGTAGATTTATTAGCGACAGCCGCAGTCAACGCTCAAATGGTTGTGGAAATTGGCAGAGTCTACGGCTGTGAATTGAATATGGAACGGGGACGAGAGTTAGCTCTTTCTTTAGCGAAAACTATTGCTAGTTTGGGCATTGTCAAGGGAGCAATTCAATTATTATCTACAGCGTTGCAACTTAATGTTGCTACCTTTCTTATTGGTCGGGCGATTCAAGGTGTGACAGCAGCTTATTTAACGCGAATTGCTGGTAAAAGTTTTATTGAATATTTTCGTCACGATCAAGATTGGGGTGATGGTGGAATGACGGAAGTTGTGCAGAAACAGTTTCAAATTAATCGCCGAGATGAATTTATTAAAGCTTTTATTCAAGAAGCGATCGCGCGAGTGGTGAAGCCGTTACAAGATAAATCTGAAGTAATTGAACATGATGAAGAACTCAATAGTTAAACAATTCAAAATTCAAAAACAAATGCGCTTCCTGTTATTAGGTGTGCAAAAGTCCAGGTAAAAGAATAATCGATCAAACAGCAACTCTTTAAAACGGATATTTAAAGTGTATTAGGGCCATTTTTTTGCTGTTGGAATTTAGCCAAAAGATGGTGAAAGCACATCATGCATCATTAGATTTTCTATTTTCCCAAGTTGTTTAGGTAAGATTCTTTTTCACAAATAATTGATAAGTTAAGTAAAACTTATGTAAAACAGTCTATTTATTTGAATTCTTTATAAATTATGTTAACTGTCTTAACTGTCTTAACTGTTCTTGCATTCCTATTAAAAGTCTGAGACGTTAAGAAAGATAAAGTGTAGTGTTATGCATTCCAATCGATTTGGAGAGATTAAACAATTACAACGACAGTAACAACTAGTAAACTAAAGTCTACTTACAAGCCACAGCAAGCATCTGGAACGTTTAAGCAAGTCTTTGTTCGTTCCGCTTGCTGCAATTAGGTATAAAAAGTTTTGTCCTATAAATATTTGCTCAAAAAATAAATTCTATGATTTTTGGCAGTCTATACCCTGACATTCCTATCCCTAAACAGCCACTGACAGAATTTGTCTTGCAACGAGCAATAAACTTAGCCGACAAACCAGCCCTTATTGAAGGACTAACTAACAGGATAATAACATATAAACAACTAGTCGAGTCAATTCGTAAAATTGCTTGTAGCTTAGCAGCGCGTGGCTTCTCCAAGGGAGATGTTTTAGCTATTTACAGCCCTAATATTCCGGAATATGCGATCGCTTTTCATGCCGTGGCAACTTTAGGTGGCATCATAACTACAGTCAACCCATCCTATACTACAGAAGAACTGGCATATCAACTCAATAATGCTGGAGCAAAATATCTCATCACCATCCCAGACCTTGTAGGGCAAGCATTAGAAGCGATTAGTCACTCAAAAGTAGAGGAAGTATTTGTATTTGGTGAAGCAGATGGAGCCATCTCATTTTCTGTGCTTTTAGAAAGTGAAGGAGAGATACCAAAAGTACAAATCAATCCACAAGAAGATTTAGTAGCCTTGCTCTACTCTAGCGGCACTACTGGTATGCCTAAAGGTGTAATGCACACCCACCATACATTTGTGGCCAACTTTTACCAATTCCAAAACTGCGAGCCAGTCAGCGAGACTGATGCAATTATCGGAGTTTTACCTTTTTTTCATGCCTACGGCCTGGTGATGCTGAATTACAGCCTGGCTTGCGGTGCTACTGTTGTGACGATGCCGCACTTTGATTTAGAAGCCTTTCTGAGCCTGATTGAAAAGCATAAAATCACCCGTATCCACATCGTTCCGCCAATTTTGCTGGCATTAGCAAAGCAGCCACTAGTAGATAAATACGATCTTTCCAGCTTGCGCGTGCTGACTTCTGGAGCCGCACCACTCAGCCATCAATTGATCGAAGAGTGCGAACAGCGTCTTCCTAATTGCGTTGTCAAGCAAGCATACGGAACGACAGAAACCTTTGTTACCACCTATACTCCAGATGAACGTGAAAAAATCAAGCCTGGTTCAGTAGGTCAATGTCTGCCTCATGTGGAATGTCAAATCGTAAATGTTGATACCCAACAACCATTAGTTTTTAATCAATCAGGAGAGTTGTGGGTACGCGGGCCACAGATCATGAAAGGCTATTTGAATAATCCCGACGCAACTGCCAGCACAATTGATCGAGATGGTTGGTATCACACCGGCGATATTGTCTATATTGACGAAGACGGCTACTTTTACATAGTCGATCGCATCAAAGAATTAATTAAGTGTAATGGCTACTCCATAGCACCAGCAGAACTAGAAGCAGTATTGTTGAGTCATCCGGCTGTTGCTGATGCTTGTGTAGTCAAGAGTCCTCATCCTAGTAGTGGGGAAGTTCCCAAAGCTTTTGTTGTGCTTAAAAATTCAGCTACGCCAGAGCAAATTATGGAGTTTGTCGCTGGTAAAGTTGCACCCCATAAAATGATCCGCAGACTTGAATTTGTGGACAAAATTCCCAAATCACCTTCTGGCAAAATTTTGCGCCGCATATTGGCACAACAAGAACTGAAAAATATCAAAGCAGCATCCTCTGACGAGCAACCATTGGAGCAACAACTAGAGTTTTTACAACAATTAGATGATGCATCTTTGCGTCAACGTCAAGAGCTATTAATTGCTTACGTTAAAGAGCAATTTGTCAAAGTTCTAGGTATCAATACATCTCAAAATCTTGATATAGAAAAGCCTTTGTATGAATTGAGGCTTGATTCTCTAATGAATATCGATTTGAAAAATCGTATTGATACTGAATTAGGGGTAGACATACCCATAGATATGTTGCTTGGTAACTCCAATCTCAACCAATTGGTAAATTTATTGCTTCAGCAACTAACAGCAAAAAACACAATTCTCTCAAAAAAATCATCGGCTGAATTAGCAACAGATTTGAATTCAGAAGTTGTTTTAGACTCTACAATCTTTCCTGAATATCTATCTGATTCATTTGTAACTGAGCCTGCTGCTATTCTCTTAACTGGAGCTACAGGCTTTTTAGGAGCTTTTTTACTTCAAGAATTGCTATTAAAAACCCAAGCGGATGTTTATTGTTTGGTACGTTCTACTGATGCAACATCAGGGAAGATGAGGGTTCAAAATAACTTAGAATTCTATGGAATTTGGCATGAAGATTTTGCTGAGAGAATTATTCCTATTTTAGGTGATTTATCTCAACCACTGTTAGGTTTGTCATTACAAGATTTCCAAAAAATAAGCAGCATCATTGATACGATCTATCACAACGCTGCTTGGATTAACTATGTTTATCCCTATTCAGCATTAAAGCCTACCAATATTTTAGGAACTCAGGAAATATTGAGATTGGCGAGCCGTGTAAAAATCAAGCCTGTACATTATATTTCCACTATTGCTGTTTTTGAGTCACCTGCTTATTGGGGAAAGGTAGTAACTGAATCCGATCAACTCGATCATAGTGAGGGAATGAAACTTGCTTACTCCCAAAGTAAATGGGTGGCAGAAAAGTTAGTAATGTTAGCGAGCGACAGAGGAATTCCAGTTTCAATTTATAGACCACCATTTATTTCTGGGCATAGTCAAACAGGCGCTTGGTATAAAGATGATGTGATTTGCCGCACCATCAAAGGCTGTATACAAATGGGGAGCATGACAGACATCACTGACACCTTGGATTTAGCCCCTGTGGATTACCTCAGCCAAAGTATTGTGTATTTATCACAGCAAAAAGACTCTCTTGGCAAGGCATTTCACTTAAATAATCCTCAATCTATTTCTTGGCGAGAACTAACTAATTTTATCCGTTCTCTTGGCTATCAGATTGAGCATATTGCTTATAACGATTGGCAAACACAACTAAATGATTCCGTCCGCTCTAAGGAAAATCCTTTGTATCATCTCTTGCCTTTTTATCACAAGCAGTATCAACAATCAACCGATCCTAAAATTAGTTGTTTAGCAACACAAAATGCTCTTACAGTAAGTTCAATAAGGTGTCCTCCAGTGAATGAACAATTGCTCAATACCTATTTTTCCAATTTTCTTCGTAGTGGTTGGCTGGGCGTGTCGCCACCCTCGAATAAATTGGCTTAACTGTTACCAATTAAGCGATTTTAAGAGGATTAAAAAGTTACGCTCAAACAAACCCATTGTTAATTAGTATTTAGGAGTAAAACTCATGTCTGATATTAAAAAACTGGGTTCATCATGGCTCATGAATTGGTTTTTTGGTTTTAACCAGATTCCTACAAACGAAGATAGTAACATTTACATGAAAGCTGTTTTATGCTGCGCTAAAGGAGATAGAGTTCTCTCACCAGAAGAACATGATTGGGCGCTTGGATTCTGTGCATCTTGGGGGGTAGCAGACTGGGTGATCCAAGACTTAAGAAGCTATGAAGCAGATGAAGCTCTAGAAGAAGTAATTGCTCGCTCTCCTCAAGTATCAATGGCACAGAGAGATATACTTCTCACTGCAATTTGGGTTTCTGCTGCCAATAAAGAATATCAAGAAAAGGAAAAGGCAAAAGTTAGACAAATGGCTTCTATTTTAGGAATAACCGAAGAAATAGTAGAGCAGTTAGAGCAGCTACAACAAGAAGAAGCAGCACTACGGCAGAAGCGCCTTGACCTCTTATATCCCCAGAAAAGCCCTTATTAATAATCTGGCATTGTTGATTGCAATATGAATATTGGTGTAGAGGCGCTTCACAGAAGATTCTAATACCTGAATTCAGCAATGCCATTTTCTCTTGATTAAGAATTTTTATGTTTCAAACAGAATTACAACATCCTACAAGTAAAGACGAAATGCAGACTACACAAACATTAAAGCAAATGATCGCTGGTGCTTGGATTACGCAAGGTATTTATGTAGTTGCTCAACTTGGTATTGCCGATTTACTCAAAGATGGTTCTAAAAGTTACGGTGAATTAGCAACAAAAACTGGTGTAGATGCACGCTCGCTCTACAGACTACTACGCGCCCTTGCCAGTGTTGGTATATTTGCTGAAGGTAATTCAGGCTACTTTGAGTTGACACCTGTTGCCGAAAGTTTGCGAAGCGATCGCACCGATTCCCTACGTGGTTATGCGATCAAGTCTGGTCAAGCCTGGGAATGGCAACCTTGGGGACATCTACTTGAAAGTATCAAAACCGGAAAACCTGTATTCAAAAATATCTTCGGGATGGAGAGATTTGATTACTTAGCTACTGACCCTTCCGCTTCTAAAATATACACTCAAGCTATAAGTAGTATTTCTGGCGAACAAGATGCAGCGATCGCAGCTGGTTATGACTTCTCATTCATCCACAACTTAGTTGAGGTTGGAGGTGGAAATGGTACTTTGATGGCCTCGATTCTCAAAGCGAATTTGACAATGCAGGGGATTTTATTTGATCTACCCCATGTAGTTGTAGATGCCAAACCTGTGATTGAAAACCTGGAACTACAAGATCGTTGTCAACTAGTTGGTGGGAACTTCTTTGAATCAGTACCCACAGGCGGAGATGCTTACTTACTGCGGTATATTATTCACGATTGGGATGATGAAAGAGCGATCGCCATCCTGAAAAATTGCTACCAAGTGATGCAGCCTAACGGCAGATTGCTGCTAGTCGAAATGGTTATACCTCAAGGCAACGAACCATTCTTTGGCAAACTCCTCGACTTGCAGATGCTCGTGAATTATGGCGGCCGTGAACGGACTGAAGCTGAGTATCAAGTCTTATTAGAAACAGCAGGTTTCTCATTGACAAAAATTTATCCAGTAGCACCTCCAATCAGCATAATTGAGGCTATTCGCCTATGAAAGGGAACGGCCAACAGACAACAGGAGAATTAAGCCTCCGTTCGCGCCACCAAGAGGCTTGGTAAATCATTTTTTCGCACGACACTCATAGTTTTAAGGTAAATAAGATGAAGCAAAATTTGATTGAAACTTTACTAGACATTTCAGAACAGGAAAAAGAGCGGCTTTTAGCAGCTATCCAAATTGATGCTATTACTGAAAGTCCATATCTAGAAAAGGAATCAACAGAATCACAAGAGTACAGACAATTTTTCCAATCACTCTTCGAAGAAATACTTCATTTTGAAGACAACGAGCAGCAATTACTTTTTGAAATAGCAAGATATGTGCGTCATAAGTATTTGGAAAACAAAGGAAATTTAAGAGGTGTGATCGAGATTACTAATGCTTGCGAAAGGAGTTGTAATTATTGTCCAATGAGGATTGAAAATGAAGAATTGGGAGATCGTTACAATTTTTCTAGCGAAAAAATATTAGAAACCGCCATAGAAATCAAAGAAGCAAAAATTCCCATTGTATTCATTCAAGCTGGTGAAATTAAAGCAACGACTAAAACCGTATCTAGAGCCATACCTAAAATTAGACAACTTTTTGAGAATAACGTAATTATCCTTCTAAATCTTGGCGATAAACCTAAAGAAGATTACACAATACTCAAAGAAGCTGGCGCAAATCAATACATTATTAAATTTGAAACGAGCAATTGGAATTTACACAAACAAGCTAGAGGATACCTCTTATCCGATCGCCTCAATAGAATCGATGATCTATTAAGTTTAGGATATGAGGTGGGAAGTGGAACAATTGTCGGTTTAAAAGCAGTAAATGCCAATGGGAAAATCGAAATTGAACAAACTCCAAAGATGCTGGCGAACGATCTCCTACTTGCCATGAAGAAAAAAGTTCATATGTGTAGTGCGTCTCCTTTTGTACCTGGTAAAGGTACTCCACTAGCTCAAATGAGTGCGGGCAACGCTAGTATGACTTTAAATTGGATGGCTTTAGCCAGAATTATGATGCCAAAAGTTATGATACCTAGTGTAAGTGCTCTTAATGTTTTATTAGGACAAGATGGTCAGTTAAAAGGACTGGAAGCAGGGGCAAATACGATCACCGTGAATTTTACCCCTCCCAACTATCAAGACCAGTATGCTATTTACAGTAAACAAAAACGGTACAAAGTCAAATACGAGTACGCTTTAGATATCATGGAAAAAGCTGGTATCGAGCCAACTTTATTCCCTAACATGCCTAGCCGGAGTTTTTTACTCTCTCAAAAATTAGAGCTTCCCACTGCTTAAAGAGGACTTACACAACTGAGGGAGAACTCAATGCGGTGGTTCAAGTCTCCTGATCAAGCGCAGCAATTCTTAGCAGCAAAATTAGCCCTGTTCTGTCACTTTTCGGATTAAGCCAGTAGGAAATAAAACATTTTATCCAGAAGAATAAAATGTTTTAAATTGATTTATTACACTAATTAGGTGATTGAATATAGCCAATAACTTGCAATAGTGAATTAAATTATATCTCTTTCAAGAAATTAGCAGTTTTTTATCATCAAAAATAGCTTTTTAAATTTAGAAGCTATTATATATGAATACATCTTTTAAGATTTGAATAATATGATAGATAATATTTTTTAATATTATTAATTTTTATGTAATAATCAAGTTTGTAAATTAAAAATTTAAGAAATTTAAGGAAACAGCAATGGCGACAAATATCAAAGAACAAGAAAATTTAGGAATTTCGTGGTTGTTCCAAGAACAGTTTGGTTTTTCACAGATTCCATTAAACGCATCTTATGAAGCTTACTTTAAATCGCTTCTTATTTTCGCTAATGGTGATGGTACGTTAGCAGATGCAGAAAGAGATTGGGTGATTGGATATGCCTCAGCCTACAATCGCGATACTGAAATTATCGAAAAACTAAAAATTTACAAGGCTGATGAAGATTTGGAGACAGTATTTAAAGGAGATCCTGCTATCATTGAAACACGACGTTCCCTAATTCTGGATGCGATACAAGCTTGTTCTGCTGATGGCGAATATAGCGAAAAAGAACGGGCTGTAGTACTCAAAGGAGCAAAGGCACTCAATATTTCTGAAGACGAGTTGAAAAACATTGAAGAAATCTATTTAGAGACAGTTAAACTCCGTGAAAAACGTCTAGCAGTCCTGTATCCCAAAGGTTTACCTTACTAAATTAACACTTATCTTACAAGAGATAAATTTAATAAGCTGATTGTATTTTTCTCAGTTATTAGCCCGTTTTATTAATTCTTTCGGGCTACCATATCCCCGACTTCTTCAAGAATTCGGGGATATAACCGCCTTTTTTTTGATACTTCTACCCAAAAGGATGAATATACTAATTATCCTGGGTGAAATCATATTTTTAATAGTCATTTTCTCGCTATTTAACTGGCTCATTGGCATAATCTTCAAGCAGTCCACTAAAGTTTCTTGGCTGCAAGGAAAAACTGCAATTATCAGCTTCCTGCACCAGGATATCAGCAGATTGTTGATTAATCTCCCTGTTAAGAATGCAGCATAGCCAATACTTCGCAAAGAAGTTGTGAAGTATTGGCTTTAATAAAAAATTATCTTTTTTTACGCAAAAATACTTAAAAAGTTAAACTTATATTTAAGGTATCAAAACTCTCTTGATTTATTTCTAAAGCATTCCGGAAACAGGAGGGAATGTCAGAAAAACTAAATAATAAGGACTTACTGAGTAACCAGGTCATGACCAACCACATAATCGGTAAATTATTACAAGAGCGTTACCAAATTGTCCAAAGCCTGGGTGCAGGGGTATTTGGACAAACATATATAGCTGTAGACGTAGATTTTCCACAGAATCCTAAATGTGTTATTAAGCAGATAAAAGTTAGCAGTTCCGAACCAGGCTACTTAGAGATGCTGAGGTTAATGTTTCTAACTGAAACTGAAACCCTGAAGCTTCTGGGAAGCCATCAACAAATTCCTGAATTTATCGCCTGCTTTGAAGAAAACAGCCAGTTCTATTTAGTACAAGAGCTAATTGAAGGACATGCGCTGACTGCGGAATTGCCCATTGCTCAACAGTGGGGGTGTCTGTGGAGTGAAAGGGAAGTTGTAGAATTCCTGATAGATGTCTTAAGTATTCTAGAATTTGTTCACTCTCAAGGCGTGATCCATTGTGACATCAAACCAGAAAACTTAATTAGACGTAATAGCGATCGCAAGTTAGTTTTGATTGACTTTGGCTCAATCCAGTCTATCGATTTTGGCATAGGTGCGGAATTGCCGATTTATAGGATTCCCGTCACTTCATTGGGATACATACCACCAGAGCAATTTATTGGACAAACACAGCCCAACAGCGATATTTATGCTTTGGGTATGATTGCTATCCAGGCTTTAACTGGGTTAGAACCACTACAATTAAAAGTTGATCCTCATACTAACGAAATTTTTTGGCGTTCTCAAAACACACCAGTTAACGATTATCTAGCTGCTGTTCTCAGCCAAATGATCCGCTATGATTCTCAAAATCGCTTCCAGTCTGCGACTGAGGTACTGCGGGTACTCAAACAAATAACATGGGATCAGCCATCAGAAATATTAGAGGAAGATTCTCAATTTTTTCTAGAAGCTGCTGCGATTGAGGATAATGATTTTCAAAATCCTACATCTAGCACATCATCCCCGTTATTAACAGGAATGAAAGTCGGACTAGCAGCTAATTCTTTATTGATGGGGTTTGGTGTATATTCTTTAGTTAATACTGCACCGGCATACTCAGAAACAGATACTTTATATCAAGCAACAAAAGAATATCAAGCTGGGGATTTGCAAGAAGCGATTGCACTTGCTAAATCAATTCCCTCCCACAGCAATGTTTATCCAGAAGCCCAAGCCACAATTGAAGAATGGCAAGAGCAATGGCAAGCTGCTGCACAACAATACCAAATAGCTCAAATAGCTTTTCATGAGAGCCGATGGTCAGATGTTCTTGATGCTGTTTCTCAAATTCCAAATATTTCATATTGGCAATCTAAAACAGATAAACTAGTTCAGCAAGCATACATTAACATTGAAGCACAGACACAAGATTTATTAGCAAAAGCTTACGAAAGTGCTGAGATTAGAGATTTTTCTAGTGCATTACAATATCTGCGGGAAATTCCTAAAGAAAGTCGTGCGGGGGCTTTAGTTCAAGAAAAGCTGGCTGAGTATAATCGAAAGCGCCAAATCAGAGCAGCTTATTTTTTACAGAACGCTTACAAAAAAGCATCTGTAGGTGATTTTGATCGGGCTGTAAAATTTCTCCGAAATATTCCCCAAGATGCTCTAGTTTATGCTCAAGCTCAAGTTAAATTGAATGAGTATACTCAAAAGCAACACGTGCAGGCTGGCAATCAAAAGATAGCTTCTGCAAAAAGAACAAATTCATTTGTGTCTAAAAACTCAGACACTAAGATTGAATATCTTCAGCAAGTGAATTATTTGCAAGAAGTGAATATTCGATAATTACAGCAATTTTTAAATAAATGTACTTGTTACATAGAGCAAGTTTAAGTAGAGATGCGAAAATGTACTGGGCTGGCTTCGAATGCCATGCCAGGCTAACGCGTCTCTACAGGTCTAAAATCCTTAACTGAACCGTATTGGTACACAAAGAAGTAATGGTTGCTTTTATTTAGTTTAGAATTCTCATTTATCGAATTGGTAGTTCAATGATAAACTCTATACCTTCACCTAGCTTAGAATCGTATGTGAGCTTACCGTGATGGTTATTAACCACAATTTGGTAAGCAATAGATAGACCAAGCCCTGTTCCTTTACCGACGGGTTTTGTTGTGTAAAAAGCATCAAATATTTTTGTTTTATCTGCATTGCTTATACCTGGACCATTGTCAGCAACTCTTAAAATAACTTGCTCTCCAATTGCCTCAGTTTTAATTTTAATTATCCCAGGATTTTGATATATTGTATCAATATTTTTATTTTTATTTGCTTCTTCAATTGCATCGATTGCATTACAAATTAAGTTCATAAAAACTTGATTAATCTCGCCGGGAAAACACTCAATAAGTGGCAAATCTCCATATTCTTTAACTAATTTAATAGCTGGATGATGAGCATTTCGCTTAAACCGATGTCCAAGAATGAGTAATGTGCTTTCTAACCCTTCATGCAAGTTAGCTAGTTTTTTACCAGCTTCTCTGTGACGCGAGAAGTTATTTAAATATGACACAATTTCTGTAACGCGATCTGTACCAAGTTGCATAGATTGAATAATTTTAGATAAATCATCTAACAAAAATTCAAGATCGCTTTTTTTAATTGCAGTTTGAAGTTCATCTGGTGGATCGGGCAGATATTTTTGATAGAGATGCAATAAACTAACTACCTCTTGTACATACTTTTCAACAAACTTTAAGTTGCCAGCTATAAAATTGATAGGATTATTAACTTCATGAGCAATTCCTGCTGTTAGTTGACCTAAAGCTGCTACCTTCTCTGCTTGAATCAGTTGAGTTTGAGTCTGTTGTAATTCGGCATTTTTAGCAATCAAGGTTTTTGTCAAATTTCTCAGTTTGAGGTGATTTTCAATCCGCACTAAGACTTCTTCATGCTGAAAAGGTTTAGTAATATAGTCTACAGCTCCCAATTGCAAACCTTTGACTTTATCAGCCGTTTCTGAAAGGGCTGTCATAAAAATGACTGGAATATCTTGGGCACGAGGATTGCTTTTTAGCTGTTTACAGGTTTCAAAACCATCTATACCCGGCATCATTATATCCAGCAAGATTAAATCAGGTAAATCACCATTTTCTAATCGCTGAAGGGCTTTCTCTCCACTGCGGGCTGCCCAAACTTCGAAGCTAGACTGATCCAGAAAGCTGGATAAAACTTGTAAATTGGCAGGGTTATCGTCAACAACTAAAACAATTCCCCTAGAAGGAGCATAATTAATAGAATTATTTTGGTTTTCAATAATAGTTTTCATACCGTTTCCACCGCGTATTTAGTCAAAAAAATTATAATTAAATCTTCATCAAACTGCCTTGCTAGCTGCCGTAGTTCGTTAGCAAATGGTGCAAAATTTGGATCTGTTTGCTCTAGTTGATCGGCCCACTTGAGAATGGCATTGAAGTTACCTTTACTGGCTAAGGTGACTAGTTCTTGCAACACCTGGGGAGAAGGAGAGGTTAATTGAGCAGTTACTGTCGTTACTTCTTTGGCTTTTTCTCCATCAGGCTGAGATTGCTTGTAAATCCATACCAAATTTAAGTATTGTTCTAGTTGATGCAATAATTCATCTACTTGTATGGGTTTGCTCAAGAAAGCATTACCTCCAGCTTGCAGACTGCGATTTTGATCGGCTTCAAAGACACTAGCTGAAGAAACGATAATTAATACATTCTGAATTTCTGGAGTGTGACGCAGGTGTTTAATTAATTCAAACCCATCCATTTCTGGCATCAGCAAATCTGTAATGATTAAGTTTGGTTTGAGGGCGATCGCTTTTTCTAAACCTTCTTTACCGTTACTGGCTTCAAATACATCAAAACCCAGTGGTTGCAGTAAGTTTGTAATCACTGTGCGATTCTCCCAGCGATCGTCAACCATCAGGATGGTGTAGGGGCCACCCTCAAAGCCAATGATTTGTTTCTCTGAGGCAATCATCGCAGATTGTACCCAGTCAGTCGCTTCGGGTATCTCTAACTCAAACGAAAAGCTACTCCCCTTAGCGATCTGACTCTGAACATGGATATCGCTACCCATCATTTGTACCAACTGCTGAGTAATAGCTAAACCCAGCCCTGTACCTTCAGCTTGGCGCTTTTTCTCACCTACTTGTTCAAATGGTAAGAAAATCTGGCTCAATTCTGCGGGAGTTATACCAATTCCTGTGTCTTCTACAGTAAAGCGAAGGCGATGTTTCATTATCTGCCCATCATTGGGAGATTGATCGATTACTTCAATATTGAAAGTAACCTGACCTTCATCTGTAAATTTGATGGCATTTCCCAGCAGATTCAATAGTACCTGACGTAATCTTTTGACATCGACATAAACCCCTGTAGGCAAGTTAATCGGGGGTTTATAGATAAACGAAATGCCCTTTTGTTTTGCCCGAATGTGGCATATTTCGACAATTCCTTGGAGAAATGAGGGGAAATGCACATCATAAGGATGCAATTCTAGCTTTTTCGCTTCAATTTTGGAGAGATCCAAAATGTCATTAATTAAAGTCAGCAAATGAGAGCCACATTGTTCAATAATATTGACGTGATATAGCTCTTGCTTAGGTAAAGCTGGGGAACGCAGCAAAATTTGGGCACAACCGAGAATGCCATTTAAAGGTGTTCGCAGTTCATGACTCATGTTAGCTAAAAATTCGCTTTTAGCATGGTTGGCTGTATCAGCAGCAGCTTTAGATTTTTTCAGTTCACGTTGTTCAAATGCTTGCACTTGCCACAAGACAGTAATCATGGTGAGTGTCAATCCACCGACAATTAAGGCAATCAAATCGAGGAATTGCAATCGAGATTCGATATTTTGGCGGGGAATCACCAAAGCTACAGACCAATTAGCAGCTTGCAACGGCAGATAAGCTACATACTTTTTGGTGCCGTCAATTTCCATTAACTCAATTCCCTGTTGCTTGTTTACCATCCTCTGAGCGATCGCATTTAAATTGCGATCGCCAATTTTCAGCAGGCTGGGTGCAGGTTTTTCTACGGTTGACATTAACGCCGAGTTAGGATGTACGATCGCTTGTCCTTGGGAATTGAGAGCAAAAGCATAGCTGTTCGTGCCGTAGTGTAAGGAGTTAACAACCTTTGCAATGCGATCGACTCTCACATTGCCGTGGAAAGTCCCTATCGGTGAACTGCTGGTAGCAGAATTTGACCAAATCGGGGTGGAGATCGCAATTAAAGGAATTCCTGTGGAACGGCTAATGAAGGGATCGGAAATATTGCTCTTTCCCGCAATTGCTTTTTGAAAGTAATCTCGATCCTGAATATTTTTATTTGAGCGACCAACTTTTGTATTGGAATATGAACCATCTGGGGTAGCTATTTGGAACAAGAAAAATTCATTTATCCGCTTGACTTCTGCCTTTAAATAGGGTTCTGCTACAGACCAGTTTAAAGAGCGTACAGTTGAAGTATTCGCCAGCGTTTGTACCTCCACTTGGCGAACATGTAACCACTCTTCAATTTCACTATCCCCTCTCTGTACCTCTAAAAAAGCGCTATGTCTCAAATCTTTGAGCATCAAATTTCTAGTGGCTTGATAGCTGAAATAGGCAGAAATACTGAATATAAGGGTAGTACCGCCAAGAATAAATCGAATTAGTAAATTTCGTGAAAGATGATTTTCTCTATTAGTTGCTGATAGGCTGGAGTTTGCTTGTATCAATGGTTAGCTCCTTAATCGCATAGTTCGGTAGGAAGAAATTCTCGGTTATCTTTAGATTGCCCAAGAAGTTACCGATGCTCACAGCTTTTGGTAAAATAAATAATAAATTTATAGTAATGCCACGAATTATAAGTTGCGATCTCAAAATATTCTTTAAAATCAACTAAAATTCTAATTATTGGCTGTAAAACGTGTTATTAACAATTCATAATTCGTAATTACGAATTGTTAATCTACGAGTACAGCACCGCATAAATAAACCACCCATTCCAAACCAACGAAACGCTTACACTGTATTCATGTTTAATTTTTAATTTTTAATTTTTAATTCTGCCCTGCGGTGCTAGGGTGTCGTCTGCGGTAGACTTGTAGGATTAGGAACTGGGATAACTGGCACAATTATAGGCTTAGGTTTCTCGGATTGCAGTTGAATCTGAGCTTGATTGCGCCCGTCTATAGCTTGTTGGTAATTAGGCTTGTATTTTATTGCTCGATCGTAAGACGCGATCGCATCTTGAAACCGTTTCAAATTTAGTAGAGCATTGCCTCTGCTATACCAGCTTTCAGAATGGTCTGGTTTATAACGAACTGCCTTATTATAAGATGCGATCGCATCTTCGTATTTTTGCAGGATGTATTGTGAATTTCCCAGATTGTACCAGAGCTGATAGTCTCTTGGCTTAAGTGTCGCAGCTTTATTGTAAGCTTTGATTGCTTCTTCATAGCGCTGATTTTGATGCAGCGACCAGCCCAAGTTATACCATGCTTGATAGTTACTAGGATTGTATTTAATTACTTGATTAAAAGATTCAATTGCTTCTGGATAACGTCGCAGATTCAGCAATGTGTTACCTCTAGAAAACCAGGCTTGGTAATAATTTGACTTATATTGTACAGCTTTATCATAAGCGTTAAATGCATCTTGGTAGCGTTGCAAATTAACTAGTCCGTTACCCAGATTATACCAAGCTTGTTCATAGTCTGGTTTTAAATCAACAACTTTTTGGTATGCTGCGATCGCTTCTTCATATCGGTTAGAATTCTGTAAAGCTAATCCTTTCTTATACCAAGCTTCATAATTATCTGATTTTAATTCAATCGCTTTTTCATAAGCTTTTATTGCTTGGTCATATTGCTTTAAGTTACTAAAAGCTTCACCCTTAGCATTCCAGACTTCCGAGCTTTCATTATTTAATTGTAAGGCTTTGTCAAAAGATGCGATCGCTTCTTGATATCGCTGTAAATTTGCCAAGACAAAGCCACGTCCACTCCAAGCTTCAAAATAATCTGGCTTAATTTGGATTGCTCTATCATACGCAGCTAATGCTTCTTTAGATTTTTTTAATTTATACAGAGTTTTGCCTTGACCATTCCATCCTTGAGCATAATCCGGTCTAATATTAACGACTTTTTCATATACTTCTAATGCGTCTTGATAGCGTTGCAAATCAAAAAGTGTATTTCCTTGTTTGGATAATTCTATAGCGTTATTTGAATTAATATGATTAAAAATAAATATTGATGCTACTCCACTTATCCCAACTAAAAATATTGTTAGTAAAACTTTCCCTAAAATCCCTTTTTTCGGTTGTGGTTTAGTTAGATTTTTGGCTGGATAAATAGGAGTTAATGCTATCGTTTCAGCAGGTGGTAGTGTTAACTCTTTCAGCGCTTTTAATGCTACTGTAGCCGAAGGATAGCGTTGTCGAAAGTCGTAGCACACCATTTTATCTAAGAAGTGAGCAAATTCTGGCGTTACTGTGGCTTTATCGCGCCAGATAATTTCATTAGTCTCAGCATCTTTTACTATTTCCTCTGGTAATAATCCAGTGAGAGCTTGAATAGCAATGATTCCCGCAGCATAAATATCACTGCTTAATTTTGGCGTACCATGAGCTTGTTCTCCAGGAATATATCCTGGCGTACCTATGGCAACAGTACCTTTAGTTGAACCTTCGGGAGTAATTACTTGGGTAGTAATTTGTTTAACCGCACCAAAATCAATTAAGATTAATTTGCCATCCGGGTGTCGTCTGAGGATATTTCGGGGATTGACATCACGGTGAATTACATTCTGTTGATGGACAAATTCTAGAATTGTCAAAAGTTCTTGTAAAAGCAAAATTACTTGCTCTTGACTCAGGGTTTTACCTGGTATTAATTCTTGACTCAGATCGTGACCTTCGATCAATTCCTGTACGAGATAAAATTCGGCATTCTCCTCAAAATAAGCTAAAAGTTGGGGAATGCGATCGTGAGTTCCTAATTTATAGAGAACTTGAGCTTCTGTATCAAATAAACGCCTAGCCGTCTCTAAAGTTACCGGATCGTTTGCTTGGGGTTTGAGTTTCTTGACCACACATTGAGGTGAACCGGGTAATTGAGTATCATAAGCAACAAAGGTTTCACCAAAACCCCCTCCTCCCAAGTTACTAATAATTTGGTATCTTCCAACAAGTGTGTTTCCTAGCATCTCGTTTGCCTACTTAAGTGCGATGCGATCTGATTTCAATCTTGCCACACGTTAAGGAGTATAGGGGTAATAGGGTAGTCAGAGGCAGAATAACTAATAACTAATGACCAATACTTCTCTATGAGAGGCTGTACCCTAAACGTAGCTATACCGCAGGCTTTACAACTACGCGGTAGTTGAGCGCAGTCGAAACTCAGTACAAGTGACCAATGACCAATGATAAATTTATATGATTCCTATTAGTGATAATATTCGTTGTTGGAATAAGCCGATTATTAATAATTGGCTAATTGGCATTAATATTGCCGTATTTTTATGGGAAATCCAACTAGAACTTAGTGATACATTGGGCTATTTTATCAATAGTTGGGGTGTGATTCCAGCCCAGATTATTAGGGCAATTACAAATGCATTCTTCTTCAATAACTCTGCTGCTTGGATAATTGTAATTTGGCGGGTATTTTCACTAGTTTTTGGAATATTTCTACACAGCAGTTTTAGTCAAATATTGGGAAATCTACTATTTCTATGGGTTTTTGGTAAGGCTGTAGAAAATATTTTGGGACACAGACGCTATCTGGGATTTTATCTGGCGGCTGGCATCTTAACAGGGATTGTACAAATTCTGATTGAACCGAGTTTGACAGTACCATTGATTGGGGGCAATGGCGCGATCGCAGCTATTTTAGGGGCATACATTATTAAGTTTCCTAAAGCCAAAATTGATACCATTTTACCGTTAATTATTGTGTATATTCCTATCGAACTTCCTGCCTTTGTCTATATATTTTGGTGGTTTGTGCAACAGTTATTTTATGGTATTGGCAGTTTAAACATTCCCCCCATTGGCGTAAATCAATCGGGTGTTGTCTTCTGGGGGCAGATTGTGGGATTATTCAGTGGTGCGGCTTTCATGCGATTGAAGAGATAATTGATTTGTTTGTCTTATCTTTAGACATGGCTCTTAAATACCAGAGGATATCTTTTGGCTAAAACTCTTATGTGCCTTTGGATGGATTGCATTTTTTAGCTTTAAAATTCATACTGCTAAAACTAGGGTATGCCTACTCTTCAAGTCGGTGTTATTTTTAGTTGTTAGCGGTTTATTCAAATGCCAAATGTTGATAAAATTAATTCTAAACTTACTGATGAATTAGCAGTTTTACGGCAGCGTGTAGCTGAATTAGAGCAAGCAGAAATATTTTATCAGCAAAGGCAAGTAGCACTAGAAGAGCAATTAAGAGAACTGGCAACATCGACACAAAGTTCGCATATTTCAGTTTTAGAATATGAGATTGAATGCCATCTGGAGCAGGAGAAGTCTACAGGCTTTAATGTGACAACAGATGTGGCAGTGAATTTACAGCAACTCCAACAAGAAATTGCACAGCGACAGCAGTTAGAAGTAATCCTGAAAGATAGTGAAGAACGCCTGAGACTGGCTCTAGATGTTTCTCAGATGGGCTTATGGGATTGGAATATTTTAACCAATCAAGTCATTTGGTCTGAAAATTATGAACTGCTTTTTGGTCTACTTCCAAGTAGTTTTGATGGCCCTTATGAAACGTTTCAGAAGTGCGTTTATCCTGAAGATAAGCAATCTGTAATGCAACGGATTGGCTACGCTTTGTCCCAAAAAACTGACTACAACGATGAATTTCGGATAATTCGCTCAGACCAAAGTGTACATTGGATTTCTGCTAAGGGAAAATTTATCTATGACGAGCAGGGAAAAGCGGTGCGAATGATCGGCGTTTGTATGGAAACTACTGTGTGCAAACAGGCTGAAGAAAGTACTCGCGAACTAACCACACAAGTCCAAGAACAAGCAAATATTTTAAATGCCATCCTCACCGCCTCAGTGGATCACATTTATATCTTTAATCGCAGAGGTTGCTATCAGTATGTTAGTCGTGATGCAGCTACTATATTAGGTTTTAAACCCCAGGATCTTGTCGGAAAAACTATGCAAGAGCTGGATTTACCCAAAGACCTTGTAGAACAGGTAGATAATCAACTAAAAGCTGTGATCAAAACTGGTCAGCCAATCAAGGATGAGTGTAAATATGTAACTGCTGATGGGGTACATTTTTATGAATACATTCTGACACCATTACGGAATTTAAACCAAAGTATTGAAGGTGTAATTACTGTTTCTCGTGATATTACCGAACACAAACGGGCAGAAAAATCATTACGCGAAAGTGAAGCTCGATTTCGGCGTTTGTTTGAGTCTAACCTGATCGGTGTTGCTTTTTGGAATGTGGATGGCTTCGTTATTGATGCCAATGATGCCTTTCTTCAACTAGCTGGCTACACTCATGAGGAGTTTACTCTTTTAGGTAAAGTTAATTGGCAAGAATTCACTCCTATTGAATACAAGTATTTAGACGATCGCGCCATTTTAGAGGTGCAAACCACTGGAGTTTCCAAAATTTACGAGAAAGAGTACATCCACCGCAATGGTAAGCGAGTACCAATTGTTTTGGGGATAGCCTTCCTGAATGACTCCCAAGAACATGGTGTTGCTTTTGTACTAGATATTACCGATCGCAAATTGGCTGAAAAAGAATGCGATCGCCTCCTCCAATGCGAAAGAACAGCACGCCAAGAAGCAGAGATCGCCAACCAAATTAAAGATGAGTTTCTGGCGGTTCTCTCTCACGAACTGCGAACCCCACTCAACCCTATCCTGGGATGGTCGAAAATGTTACGGAGTCGCAAGTTTGATGAACAAACCACTAACCGCGCCTTAGAAACCATTGAACGCAATGCCAAGTTACAAACCCAGTTAATTGAAGATTTGTTGGATGTGTCTCGCATTCTCCAAGGAAAATTAAACTTAAATATCTGTCCAGTGAACTTGGTAATGGTAGTTGAGGCAGCATTAGAAACGGTACGGCTAGCAGCAGAAGCTAAGTCAATTCAAATTCAGACCATATTTGATGCCAGTTTAGGACAAGTTATGGGCGATCCAAATCGGCTCCAGCAAGTTGTGTGGAATCTGCTTTCTAATGCGGTAAAATTTACACCAACCGGAGGACGAGTAGGAATTCGACTCATGGAAGCTAGTAATCAGATTCAAATTCAAGTCAGCGATACAGGTAAGGGAATTAACCCAGACTTTTTGCCTTATGTGTTTGATTACTTTCGCCAAGCTGATGGCACAACTACACGCACATTTGGCGGACTAGGTTTAGGATTAGCGATTGTGCGTAAGGTTGTAGAAATGCACGGGGGAAAAGTTCAAGCCGAAAGTCCTGGAGAAGGATCGGGTGCAACCTTCACTGTTGAACTACCGCTTTTGGTGAGAAGTGAACAAGTTCGGCGGGAAGAGAATGAGTCTTTAGATTCTCAGCCTGAACCCTCACTGCTTTCGGACACTCAAGTTTTAGTGGTGGACGATGAACCAGATATCCGCGACTTAGTGAGCTTCATTCTGCAAGACTACGGTGTACAAGTAACTGCTGTATCCTCAGCGCAGGAAGCATTACAAGCGCTATCTGAGTCGATACCAGATGTTTTAATCAGTGATATTGGAATGCCAAGGACAGACGGTTATATGCTGATGCGGGAAGTGCGATCGCGATCGCCGCAAGAGGGAGGACGCGTACCAGCGATCGCTCTGACAGCTTATGCAGGCGAAATGAATCAGCAGCAAGCACTAGCAGCCGGATTTCAAATGCATATTTCTAAACCAGTAGATCCAGATGTATTGGTGAAAGCGATCGTTGATTTGATCCATTAGTCATTAGTCATTGGTCATTGGTCATTAGTCATTGGTACATACCGAGTGTTTTGTGGGCGAAAAAAACTTTTTTGTTAAGGATTAGTTCTTTGGGCGCATAGTATCTCAAGGACTCATTAACAATGCAAGTCGAAACAATGGCATTGTTAGTCAAAACTATCGCGTTGTCAGCCGAAACAATGGCATTGTTAGTCAAAACTATCGCATTGTCAGCCGAAACAATCGCATTGTTACCAATAAAATAAGCATTACTGTGCCCAAAGCGTGTATTCAATACTTTTCGGTTAAGGAGGAAAGGGTAATGGGGAAAGGGTTTGAATTTCCCTTTCCCCATTACCCTTTAACCTTTCCCCAGACCAAAAGAGAGATTATTGGGTTTAACCGAAAAGTATTGAGCGTGTATTGCTTCCATTCGAGAACCGCTATATAACACTACTAACGGTACTAGTTATCACTTTGAGAATCGCTATAAGATTAGTAAAAGGGTCTTCTACGTTTGAATAGAAATGATTGAGCAACGTGATGCTGACTCACCAACAACTGATTCTCAGCAATTGAGTGAACCGACCGATGGAACAACTACCAAGTCGGTCGATAACTCTTGGACAAACCGCATTGGTGATGTCTGGAACACAGCAACAACACGTTTAACCAAAATCCTACCCGTAGAACAACTGGCACAAACGGTTGTTGAATGGTTTAGCGTCAGTGAAACTCAGGTTGCAGAGATTTTAGAGAAAATTCGAGCCGAATTGCCAACCACAGAAGCACTACTAATTGGTAAACCCCAAGCCGGAAAAAGTTCAATTGTGCGGGGATTGACAGGAGTTTCGGCTGAGATTATCGGTCAGGGTTTTCGTCCTCACACGCAACACACACAGCGCTATGCCTATCCTTCCAATGACCTGCCGTTACTAGTTTTTACTGACACGGTAGGGCTAGGTGATGTCAACCAAAATACCCAAACAATCATTCAGGAGTTAGTTGGCGATTTACAAAAGGAAACTGATTCCGCCAGAATCCTCCTTTTGACGGTCAAAATCAATGATTTTGCAACTGACACACTCCGACAAATTGCTAAAAAGTTACGCCAGCAGTATCCAAATATTCCCTGTCTGCTAGTAGTTACTTGCTTGCATGAGGTTTATCCTGCTGATGTTGTCGATCATCCTGCCTATCCGCCAGATTATCAAGAAGTCAACCGCGCATTTGCGGCAATGCAGCAAGCCTTCGCCGGGATAACTGACCGCTCTGTACTAATTGACTTTACCCTAGAAGAAGATGGCTACAATCCGGTATTTTATGGCTTAGAAGCACTACGAGATTCTTTAGCAGAACTACTCCCACAAGCAGAAGCGCAGGCGATTTATCAGCTATTAGATCGAGAAGAAGCCGGAAAGCAACTTGGCAACCTTTATAGAGATACTGCACGCCGCTATATTTTGCCATTTGCGATTATGTCTGCCACTCTTGCGGCCGTACCTTTGCCTTTTGCCACAATGCCTGTACTAACTGCCTTGCAAGTATCAATGGTGGGTCTGTTGGGTAAATTATATGGACAGACAATTACACCATCACAGGCGGGGGGTGTTGTCAGTGCGATCGCAGGTGGTTTCTTAGCACAGGCAATTGCACGGGAATTAATTAAATTTATACCAGGTTTTGGGAGTGCGATCGCAGCATCTTGGGCAGCAGCCTACACCTGGGCACTAGGGGAAGCAGCCTGCGTTTATTTTGGTGATTTAATGGGAGGTAAGAAACCCGATCCCCAAAGAATTCAGTTAGTGATGCAAGAAGCGTTTCAGGCGGCGCAAGAACGGTTTAAGATAGTTCGTAATTTCTAAGGTCAGTTTCATCTGGGGTAATTACCACAGGTTCTTTAGCCAAACTAGCCAAATCTCTAATAGCTCCCAGATATCCTTGCTTTTGGTTTTGCCAATGCTGATTGATACCTCAAGCTAACTGGCAAGGACTCTGCTTGGTCATTGGTAAGGACTTTAAGCCTCATAACATAATTTTGTTTATTTCTAGCAACTTACTTAGAGGGACAATAAATTATGATTCAAGCTTTACGTAAACTAGTAACTTTTGAAGATTTTGCAGCATGGCGGCCCGAGGGCAGAAGATACGAATTACATGATGGTGTGATTGTTGAAATGGCACAACCAACGGGCGATCATGAAGATGTTGTCGGTTTTTTGGCACTAGAAATATCTGCTGATATCAAGCGTCTAAATTTACCTTATTACATTCCAAAAACTGTATTAGTAAAACCACTTGAAGGTGAATCAGCTTATTCACCAGACATATTAATAATCAATCGACCAAATTTAGTGAATGAGCCTTTATGGAAAAAGGAATCGACTGTATCTCAAGCGGTATCTATTCCATTAGTTATTGAAGTTGTTAGTAGCAATTGGCGGGATGACTACTACAAAAAATTAGCTGATTATGAAGCTATAGGTATTCCTGAATATTGGATTATAGATTACGCGGCTATAGGCGCTAGAAAGTTTATTGGCAATCCTAAACAGCCTACTATATCCATTTATCAATTAATCGATGGTGAGTACCAAGTTACTCAATTTAGAGGTAGCGATCCCATCGTCTCGCCTACTTTCCCAGAGTTAAATTTAACTGCTGAACAGATTTTTAAAGCTAGCTAAAATCTAAAATTCTGTCACCTGTCCTCTGTTAGACTTAACCTGTCCGCGCTTAGTTTTGTAGTCAAGGCGCTTTCTTTGAGAACTGCGAGTTGGTTTCGTGGGTTTGCGTTTTATCGTCACGACAACTGCACTTTGAATAAGTTCTTGAAGTCGTTTCAAAGCTGATTCCCGATTGTTTTCTTGGCTTCGGTGTTCCTGTGCTTTGATGACAACAACTCCTTCCTGGGTAATGCGTCGATCGTTCAGCTTTAAAAGCTGTTCTTTATAATAATCTGGTAATGATGAAGCGATAATATCGAAGCGCAAGTGAATCGCTGTGGAAACCTTATTTACATTCTGGCCTCCTGCTCCTTGCGAACGAATCGCACTAATTTCAATATCACTCTGGGGGATTATAACTTTGTTGGAAATTTGCAGCATCGCTCACAAGGCAAAAGAGGAACTTTTCAATTTGGGATAAAATTTTTACTCGGTTTGTTCGGGAAAATCTATTACTACATTTCGGTCTTCATTGTTATCCAAATTCACCTCTAAAGTCTTTCCTTCTATTGTCACTTTATCACCCGGTACTAGTCGCCGCCCTCGTCGGGTTTCCAGCATACCGTTTACTTGGACATCACCACCTTGAATCATTAGCTTGGCTTGTCCTCCAGTTGGCACTATACCCATCAACTTTAAATATTGGTTTAACTTAATTGTGTTGTCTCGGATTTTCTTCATACTAAATAAAACTACATCATCTTAATTGTACCCTGGTGTTATCAAGGCAAAGTGTGAATCTATTACGCCATATAATCACCTAAGTACAGTATTTCATTGAATTCGTAGCGAATTAGTTTGGTAAGTAGGTAGACATAATTAAATATAAAATAAACTCTTAGTTTGTAGTGAGCGATTTATCGCTCAGAGCAAGGATTATCAGGACTAAAGTCCTTACTACAAACTTTAAATTTATTTATGCCTAGATACTTAATACCCTGCAATGCAATGCCAATACGTCGGCTGACAATGCCAATGCGTCCTCTGACAATGCTAATGCGTCGTCTGACAATGCCAATGCGTCGGCTGACAATGCTAATGCCTCGTCTGGCAATGCCAATGCGTCGGCTGACAATGCCAATGCGTCTTGATGCATTTAAAACGCAAATCAACCTTTAGGCTGATTTTACTAGTTAGGTGTGGTGGAGCGTAGGCGTAGCCCATCGTAGATATCGCTAAAACGAAAAACAGTAATGCCAGTTTATTATCTATAATGTTGATCGACAAAACTACCAGATATAGGTGAAAAAACTAGTCTGGAAGGTTCTTTTACTGTGTTCAGGGGACTGGATCTATGATTAAGCTCGGTTTATTGGTACAGTCCCAGAATAACTCTTTGGGTATCGGCAAAGTTACGGAAATATCTGATACCAATGCAAACGTTGAGTATTTTTGCTCTATAGGGCAACGTCTTCAAAAAACTTTACCTTTAAGTTCGCTCTCTGAGGTCAGACTTGAACCACAGGCTCGATGCTATATTAAGTACCAAACTCAGGATAAATGGATAGTTGGGAGAGTTTTCATTTGGGATGAAGATACAGAAATGTATCAAATTGATTTACCAGATAAGAAAACTGCGATCGCTACTGAAGAAGACATTTACGTTCGTTGTAATCTCCCAAACACAGACCCCATCGAAACTCTAGCGATGAAGGGTCACGAAACGCCTTACTTCCACGACAAAAGATTGGCTTTCGTCAAATCCTTGATTAAGCAACGCGCTGTCAGTCGCGGGATGACAGGACTGATTTCGGCAAATATTAATCTTTATCCTCACCAAGTTGAAGTAGTGCGGCGGGTACTGGAAGACCCAATTCAACGCTACTTGCTAGCAGACGAGGTGGGACTTGGAAAAACCATCGAAGCGGGTGCGATTCTGCGTCAATTCCTCTTGGATGAACCGAAAAAAAATGCGGTGGTATTAGTTCCGCAATACTTGCTCAAACAATGGCGGACTGAGTTAGAAAACAAGTTTTACATTTCCCATTTTGGCAAACGGGTAGCGGTGCTGGCGGTTGAAGATATCCATAAAATCAACCTGAAGGCCAAGATAGGCTGTTTAATTTTAGATGAAGCTCATCATATCGCAGCAATGGCGACTTCTAAGGATGCAACAGTGCGTCAGCGTTTTCAGACTTGTAAAGAACTGGCTCATAAAAGCGATCGCTTACTTTTATTATCTGCCACTCCTGTTCTCAATCATGAGCAAGATTTCTTAGCAATGTTGCACTTGCTCGACCCAGCAACCTATAAAATTGGTGATTTAGCAGGTTTTCGCGCCAAAGTTGAAAGCCGTCAAGAAATTGGTAGACTTCTGCTTTCTTTCAAAGAAGGTGCTGAACCCGTTGTTCTTAAAAGCAACTTGCAGCAACTACGAAACCTCTTAGCTGAGGATGAGTATTTCCTGAAGCTGGCGGATGATTTAGAAAATTGTTTACAAACAAATTCTCCAGAGCAAGATCAAATCGTCCAAGGGATTCGTACTCACGTTAGCGATATCTATCGATTACACCGCCGAATGCTTCGCAACCGTCGCGCGGCGGTAGAAGATGTGATATTTGACCGTAATTTTACACCCAAAGAAGAATACGATTTAGACGAGCGATCGCCTGATATCCACGAACTACTCAATCAATGGCGTAGTGTTGCTCCTGCTGAACAGCCATATCAGCGAATTTTTCTGCTGTTATTTCTAGCGGCTGGTACTTGGTTAGGCATTTTAGAGCAGGTAATTACCGCCCGCTTAACTGGTAAGCCTGATGCTAAACTCATCCAGGAGTTTAAAGAAGATGATATTCGCCTATTAACTACAACCCCAAAATTCTCAGGGGAAGAAGAGATTCTGCAATCCTTCCTTAAAATTATTCGTCAACCCCAAGAAGACGGAGGACGGACGGAAAACTTGAAAACTGTACTGCTGAATCAGCTTGGTACATACTTCAAAATTCCCGCAAACGTTCGGAAGAATCAAAAGGAATTCATCACGAGAATACAGCAGAGAATCAAGAGACCAATTACTGGCGATATTCTGCCCAAATTTATTGTATTCACCAGTTTTGTGCAAAGTTGTGGCGAAATAGTCCGGTATTTGTCTGATACCTTTGGTGCAGAGACAATAGTCAAACATCAATTTGGAGAATCACCAGACAAAGTTGAGGAAGGCTTAAATAAGTTTAGGAATAACCCAAACTGCTTTATTCTAGTATGCGATCGCTCAGGAGAAGAAGGCCTTAACCTCCAATTTGCCGATTGGTTAATTCATTTTGACCTTCCTTGGTCACCTAATCAATTAGAGCAAAGACTTGGCAGACTTGACCGCATTGGCAGCAAAATTGGAGTTCAATCTTGTGTCTTGATTGGCCCCTATTTGGAAGATAGTCCTCACAATGCTTGGTATCAAGTATTAAAAGATGGATTTGGTATTTTCCAGCAATCAATTGCGAGTTTACAGTTTTATGTGGATGATAAGCTTGCAGAATTAGAAACAGCTTTGTTTAAATCAAGTGCTGCTGGATTGTTAGAGATGATTTCACCAATTCAAGAGCAAATTGAAGCCGAAATCGCAAAAATTAGCGAACAAAATGCTCTAGATGAAATTGACGCTAACGATGAAATTGCCACCGAGTATTTTCAAGACCTCGATAATTATGATGCTTGTCATCTAGAAATGAAACGAGCAATTGAAGGCTGGATTTGTGAGGCGTTGGGATTTCGAGGACTCAATAACCCCGACTCATCAGAGATGCGACGTTATCAACCCTCAACGCGGACATTAGTTCCCATAAATGAGTTAAAAAACCGTTTTGCTGATAGTTACCTAGATCAATTTGGTACTTATAATCGCAGGGTGGCAAACCAGAATCCTGGTATTAAACTCTTTCGAGTTGGGGAAGGATTTGTCGAAGCACTCTGGAACTATATAAACTGGGATGACCGAGGTGAAGCCTTTGCAATGTGGCGCACTGATTCATCTTGGGATGCGAAAGAAGGGAAAGAGTGGTTCGGTTTCCAATGCAATTATGTAGTGGAGGCAAATTTAAGAACTGCCAAACAAGTTTTACTAGATAACAAACTCGATAGTTCTCAATTCAAAAACTTGCAACGACGTGTTGATGCTCTCTTTCCGCCAATTATAGAAACTATCTATGTTGATGGTCGCAATGAGCCAATCCGCGTTGTTGAAGATAAAGCTCTCTTAAGTATTCTGCAACGTCCATATAAAGATAAAAACAATAATCAAGGACGAGATTACAATCTGGCAAAAGAGCGCTTAGGAATTATTGACGATTTTGTTGACCCTAGTAAATGGCAAAATTTCTGCTATGAAGTACGTAACACTTCTGCGGAATTACTTTCAAATCGTCCCGACTTTATTGAATTATGCCAAAGTTGTTCTAAAGTCGCTGAAAAGAAATTAGCCAATAGAGTAGAACAATTACGCCTGCGTTTGAACCAACAAAGTTGGGATAATGCTCTCGCAGAAGAATTAAAGATAGAAACTGCTTTAAATGCAGCCATTCTACAAGGTATTCGCCAGCCCCAGATTAGGCTTGATTCTGTCGGTTTTATTGTTGTATCGGGGCGATCGCTCGTGCAATTTGAATGATATTATGTGAGGTTAAATAGCCATAATATCCCCGTTAAACCCGCCTACAAAGATAGGTAAGATAGGTTTTTATTATCGTTGTCGTTTCTATGTTCAGTATGGAAACGACAACGGATTAAACCTTTTCTGTCACCGACGAGAATCATAATTTCCTCTGCCCTTCGCAGTGTGTCAGTGATCGCGAGGGTTTACAATAGAATTGTACTAGTGTGAAGCAATTGCTTCAGAATGCTTATGCTAATCCAGTTTCAGTTTCATCCTGAGAAAGCTGTTGAAGCCGCAGCGGTACTCTTAAAGCTGCATGGTAAGCCTATGAAGTATTTAGGCTTACTTAAAATGCTTTATATAGCTGACCGTCTTGCATTGAAACGCATGGAACAACCGATTACTGGTGATCATTATGTGTCGATGGATTACGGCCCTGTCCTCAGCGGCGTTTATGACCTAATCAAGGGGAGACCCGTTGATGATGCCTTACCTCTCTGGTCTAAATTCATCTCTCCTCGTAATGAAAATCATGTTTCCTTATTGCATGATCCAGGAGATGAAGACCTTTGTGAAGAGGAAGAAGAAATCATTCAGCAGGTTTATCAAGCTTTTGGGCATCTTGATCCTTTTGATGTTGCTGAGTGGACTCATGACCTTCCAGAGTGGAAAGACCCTCATGGCTCTGCCATTCCGATTTTGGTAGAGGATATTCTCAAAAATATGGGCAAGAGTGACGAGGAAATCGGAGAAATTCAGCAAGAAGCCATTCGAGAAGCATATCTAGATGGGGTTTTGAATGGCTAGCATCACCATTAATTTAGGAGATGCATTTTTGCTGGATACGCCTCCCAACAATGAACACCTCTACATTGCAATTGCACAAACTTCTGGAAGCAACTATCTGTTTGTCAATGTCACTACCCGCAGACCTAATTCTGAAACTTCCTGTGTACTCCTACCGGGTTCAGGTACACCAAGCTTTATAGTCCATGAGTCGGTAATAGCTTATCAGTTTGCTCGTGAGATGGATGCTACTCAACTAGCTGGGTTGATTACGATTGGTAGCCCTATTCCAAAAGGGACTTGTTCGATAGCTGTTATTACACAGATTCAGCAAGGTGGTTTAGTCTCCAAGCGGTTGAAGAAGAGGTATAAAACTGCTCTGAAAGCTTTCTTGGGAATACTACCGTAAGATGTCATAGATCGCAGTTATATATAGAGAGCGCGTAGTGTTGGGAAACTGAGATAAGATTAATTATATTTTTGACTTTACCTGAAAAATAAGTAAGTATTAACACTAGTGATCCTGAAACGCAGTGATTATAGTGAAAGTCGAAGATGAAACGTTCAAATCGCCTTGCTTGGATGGGAGCGATCGCACTAGCTGCGATCGTTTTGCTTACTTTGTTAGTAGCTCCCAATAATACAAAAATTACCACTGGCTCTACTTATAACCGCGCCTCTGATGGGTATGGTGCTTGGTATGCTTTTATGCAACAGAAAGGAATTTCTATCAAGCGTTGGCAAAAACCTTTTAGTGATATTCAGCCAGAAAATAGCCCAGTTACCTTTCTACAGGTAAGCGCCTATCCAAGAGAGACAGCATTGAATGGTCAAGAGCGGGAATGGGTAGAAAAAGGGAATACTTTGGTAATTTTGGGTGCAGGGGCGCGGGTTACAGAAGCGGAGTTTAGCACTATGCAAAAATCTCCTCAAGGTGATATCAAAATTAATACACGTAGACGATATCAGAAAGCCAACTCCAAGCAAGTTGATTTAGGCGATCGCTTTGGTGCTGTTGTCTGGGAAAAAACTTACAACCAGGGAAAGGTAATTTTTTCTACTACTCCTTATTTGGCTGCCAACGCTTACCAAGATTATTTAAGTAATTTCAAGTATTTAGCTAGTTTAGTAACTGAAAATAGTAACACAGTATTTGTTGATGAATACATCCACGGCTATAAAGATGCTGATGTCAGAAAGAAAGAAAGCGAAGGTAATTTATCTAGCTTTTTTGCTAAAACTCCTTTATTTCCCATATTATTGCAGGTAGGCATTCTGCTATTGGTGCTAACTTGGGCCCAGAATCGCCGCTTTGGGAAGCCAGTGGCTTTAGATACACCAGTTACAGATAATAGCGAAGCATATATCCAAGCTTTAGCGGGAGTCTTGCAGAAAGCTGATAGCACCGACTTTGTTGTCGAGATGGTGGGTAAACAAGAACAACTCCAACTACAAAAAGCTTTGGGATTAGGACAAGTACTTTTAGAACGTCAAGCCTTAATCAATTTCTGGAAAGAAAAAACAGACACAAGTGCAGCAGAACTAGATGCAGTTTTAAAGCTGCAATCCCACAAACAACCCATCAGTGAACGAGAACTGTTAAGCTGGTTGGGCAAATGGCGAAGCATTAGGGAAATTCGTAATTCGTAATTATTTTTTTGAAACTGTGCATAATATTTCTGTGCCTGAGTACTTCTGAGTAAATTATTTATAAGCAAAAAAATGAGCGAAACTCATCCTATCTTAATTCGTCTTGGTCAAGGTCTTAATCAAGTAATCGTTGGACAATCTAGCCTAATACAACAACTTTTAGTAGCACTACTAGCAGGTGGGCACGTAATTTTAGAAGGAGTACCAGGCACTGGTAAAACTCTCCTGGTAAAAGTATTAGCGCAGTTAATCCAAGGGGATTTTCGCCGAATTCAACTAACACCAGATGTCTTACCTTCAGATATTACTGGGACAAATATTTTTGACTTGAATAGCCGCAATTTTACTTTGAAAAAAGGGCCAATATTTACCGAAGTACTGCTAGCAGACGAAATCAACCGTACTCCTCCCAAGACACAAGCGGCGTTGCTGGAAGCAATGGAAGAGATGCAGGTAACATTAGATGGTGAAAGTTTGCCCTTACCAGATTTATTTTGGGTAATTGCAACCCAAAATCCCCTGGAATTTGAGGGGACTTATCCCTTACCAGAAGCGCAATTAGATAGATTTTTATTTAAGCTAGTGGTAGATTACCCAGATCAAGCTGCGGAAAAGCAAATGTTACTCAATCGTCAGGCTGGGTTTTCAGCAAGGCGTTTGGATATTAGCCGTTTGAAACCGATAGCAACAGTAGCCGACATTTTACAAGCACGACAAGCAGTTAAAGAAGTTAAAGTATCAGAAGCGATCGTTGATTATTTGTTAGCCTTGGTGAGAATATCGCGTCAATATCCCGATTTAACTTTGGGTGCATCACCTCGCGCCGCCGGTGCTTGGTTGCAGACATCTCAAGCATTAGCGTGGTTAGCTGGCAGAGATTTTGTCACGCCAGATGATGTAAAAGCAGTTGCATTGCCATTGCTGCGTCATCGCCTCATTTTGAAACCAGAAGCAATGCTGGATGGTTTACAAATGGATGCGGTAATTGCGTCGGTAATTAATCAAGTACCAGTTCCAAGGTGAAAAAATTTTTGCTATATTCAACGCTACGTTTCAACTAGCACCCATTTTAATCCCAATTTTGCGATCGCAGCCCCACACTTCGGGCATTTGGAAAGTAGACCCAAAAGGAAGCTCAAACTAACTGCCTCCACAAGTTATAAAGTATGTGTAGATGAAACAGTGAGTATATTGAGAAAAGAATCTGTATGGCAAGCTACCAAGAAACCGTAACTAGTGACGAATCCATTAATGAGCTAATCGCCGAGACAACAGGCATTAACCATTTGGAGGTAATTGAAAATGTCATCGACTCTTTGGAACAAGATGATAGTGCGATGGTTAGCCATACTCCAGAGGGTGGCTATCTCTGGAAGTTTAAGTATGGAAGTGTACAGGTATATGTCCAACTCAACGGTACAACAGATGAAGACACCATAACGGTTTGGTCTGCGGTGCTAAATTTACCTGCTAAAGATGAACCCAGATTGCTGCGTTATCTGTTGGAGTTGAACTGCTCCAGCACTTTTGAAGCGCGTTTTGGTATTATAGAAAACAAAGTGGTCGTGATATCAACACGCACCTTAGCGGAGTTATCTCCCGGCGAAGTGTCTCGGCTGATTACCATTGTGGCAACAATCGCTGATAACAACGATGAAGCCTTACAAACTGAATTTGGTGCAACTTAAGGAATTTTAGATTTTGGATTGGGCTAATACTGTATTAGATGTATAGCAAGCAGGTGTGGCGACTAATTCCTTTGCTAGAGGCGGCTGGCAATGTGCAAATGGCCATTGACAACTGGTTACTAGAACAGCACCAGTCTGGAAAGCATCCCTCCACTTTGCGCTTTTATACCTGGTCGCCATCTGCCATTTCTCTTGGCTATCATCAACGACAATACCCTGAATATTGGCAAAATTTGACTTGGCAAGGGCAGAAATTGGATTTAGTGCAACGTCCTACTGGTGGACGGGCGGTATTACACCAAGGCGATTTAACTTACGCCGTAGTCACATCTGGAATTACGGGTAGTCGCCTCCAGGTGTATGAAAAAATTTGTGAGTTTTTGATTAAAGGGTGGCGATCGCTCGGCGTAGAATTACATTACGGTACAGAAGGGCGAGGTTACATCCACAACCCTAACTGTTTTGGCACAGCAACCAGTGCAGATTTAGTTTTGCCAGATGGTGCTAAACTCATTGGTAGCGCTCAACTGCGACGTAGTGGGGCAATTTTGCAACATGGTTCCATCCGTTTGCAACCCGATGCTAAACTGTTTGCTCAAGTATTTGGTGCAGAATCTTTTACGACTGTACAACTACCTCAAAGTCTGAGTGTGGAAAAGATTATTGCAGATTTAATCAGCGCAGCTAGTGATTGTTTTAATATGCAGATAGAGTTACAACCTCTCTCGCCCTCTGAGTGGGAAGAAATTTTGGCAAAACTATGATTCACCTACTAATTAATTTCTGGAGATGAGTTGGAAGGAGGCGGCTAAAGTGACTCAACTGAAGAAGCACCGAAACGATAGCCTTTGCCGTAGACTGTGTGAATCAGTGCTGTTTCTCTACCTACCTCAATCTTACGACGCAACAAACGAATTAATGCTGCAATCACATTACTACTGGGTTGTTCTTCCTCTTGCCACAAATTTTCCATAATTTGGGCATGAGTCATTAGCTGTCCAGTGTGTTCCATAAAATATTGCAGCAACTGGCTTTCTTTTTGCGATAACTCAATTATTCGTCCTTGGCGATAGGCGACTTGATTTTCACAATCGAGTTCTAAATCAGCGACGGTTAAACGTCCGGTGGTGGTTTCATAGGTTTGGGAACCAGAACGACGCAATAAAGCCCGGACTCTGGCGAGTAACTCGCGCAGTTCAAAAGGTTTAACTAAATAGTCATCAGCGCCAGCATCTAAACCTTGTACGCGGTCATCGAGAGTATCTTTGGCTGTGAGAAACAGCACGGGAGTGGTTTTGCCTTGTCGTCGCAATTGCTGACAAATCTCTAACCCCGTTTTTCCTGGTAGCATCCAATCTAAAATTAGTAGGTCATAACTACCTGCTTGTGCATATTCGCTGCCAATTGTGCCATCGAAAGCGGCATCCACAATATAACCCTCACGAGTTAACAAGCGACTCAAGGGTTCAGTTAGTTCAACTTCATCATCAACTAATAAAATTCTCATGCTGCTGTGGTAAGCATATAGAGATATTATTCAACTGCTGGATCGCCAAGGATATTAAGAAAAAGAATGCTGACTGTTGCATTGCCAAAAGGGGAACTCCTTAAAAATAGCATCCGCCTGCTACAATCTGTGGGATTAGATTTTAGCGCTTTTTTAGATTCAGGAACTCGCCAACTTCAAATTCCTGATACTAAGGGACTTGCAAAAGCTTTGTTGGTGCGGGCGCAGGATGTGCCTGTCTATGTGGAATATGGTCAAGCACAATTGGGTGTTGTTGGTTACGATGTGCTGCGAGAGAAGCAGCCGCAAGTTGCCCACTTGGTAGATTTGCAGTTTGGGTATTGTCGAATGTCAGTGGCGGTAAAAGCATCGAGTTCTTACCGATCGCCTTTAGATTTACCACCGCATGGTAGAGTTGCTTCAAAATATGTAAATTGCGCTCGTGAATATTTTCACAGTCTAGATTTACCCGTGGAAATCGTACCGTTGTATGGTTCAGTGGAATTAGGCCCGATTACTGGAATGTCAGAAGCGATCGTGGATTTGGTTTCTACAGGGCGGACTATGCGCGAAAATGGTTTAATTGAAATCGCTACTCTGTATGAAAGCACGGCGCGGTTGATTGCCCATCCTCTAAGTTACCGTATGAATACAGGTAATCTCAGTGATGTAATTGCCAAGCTGCGGGAAGCAGTTTTGGTAGAGGTTTAACAGTACAGTTATAAAATCAATTCACAGCGTAGGCTAAAGCAACGTGAATTTGACTGATTGTCTAGTAACCGCCTAATTAGCGTAAATATTGAAACCTCTCCCTGGTTTTACTACCTAAAACTGTCCCTCTCCGAGTCGGAGAGGGAAAACTTGAAAGAAAGTTCAAGCAGGGAGGGATTTGTCGATTTCTGCGTAGTCACAAATGACTCGCAGATAGTCTGCAACAATTAAATCTCATCATGCAGACTAAATTTGTTTACACTAGGATTAGTGCGATGGCGTACCCGCCTGCCGTAGAAGTACGACAAAATTTCAATAGGATTCCCTGAACAGCCAAAGGCGGGGAAATGACTAAGAATTGTTAAGAAAAGTTAAGCTACTCTTGAGACAGCCATACTGTTGACTGACAATATTACATTTAGATTTTTTAATAAAAATTAATGAAAGCTGGACAAATTGATACAGAAATGGCGCGGTTAGAAGCCCTCCGCCAGTATCAAATTCTTGACACCGAACCTGAAGAAGCTTACGACAATCTTGCTCAGTTAGCAGCATTTATTTGTGGTACTTCTATCTCTTTGGTAAATTTTATTGATGAAAACCGTCAATGGTTTAAGGCAAAAGTAGGTTTAGATGTATCAGAAATGCCCCGGAGTATTGGGTTATCTTACCTTTGCCAAGAGCGGCGTAATGTTGTGGTGGTTCCTGATACCCTAGCTGATGAAAAATTGGCAAATAATCCGGTAGTAACTGGCTATCCATATATACGGTTTTATGCAGGTGTACCCTTAATTACTCCCAAGGGAGATATGCTCGGAACTCTGTGTGTAATTGACCAAGTTCCAAAAGAACTGAGCCAAAAACAAGTGGAGGCGCTTGTAGCTCTGAGTCGTTTGGTAATCGACCAACTAGAACTTAGACGTTATGTAACTGAGGTATCTGAAGTTACTGAAAAGCTCATGGCCCAAGAACAAGCAGCCCGTGTCCAGTCTGAAGCGGCGAGAACTCGCATCAATAATCTTCTTGAAAGCATCACTGATGGGTTTTTTGCCCTGGATAAAAAGTCGCGATTTACCTACATTAATGGTCAAGCAGAACGGCTGTTGCGAAAAAAACAAAATGAGCTTCTGGGTAAAAACATCTGGGAAGCGTTTCCAGAAATCATCGGCACAACATTTTACCGTGAGTATCACAGGGCAATCTTAGAACAGGTGAGTGTGGAATTTGAGGAGTTTTATCCGCCACTAAATTGCTGGCTTCAAGTCCACGCTTATCCTGCAAAAGATGGTTTGTCTATTTATTTTCAAGACATTACTGAACGGCGGCGAACAGCAGAAGCACTACGAGAAAGTGAAGAACGTTGGCAATTAGCATTACATGGTAATAATGATGGTATTTGGGATTGGAACCTTAAGACTAATGAAGTGTTCTTCTCAACTCGGTGGAAGGAAATGCTCGGTTATAAAGACCACGAAGTTTCCAACGGTTGGGATGAATGGAAAAAACTAATCCACCCCGATGAGCGAGATTGGGTACTTCAAGCCTTCCAAGACCACTTTGCCAAGAAAACACCGTTTTATGTCTGTGAATATCGAGTCCAGTGCCAAGACGGCAGCTATAAATGGATTCTAGATCGAGGACAGGCACTTTGGGACGCATTGGGTGATATAGTTCGCATGGTGGGTTCTTATACAGATATCACAGATCGCAAGCGGGCAGATGAAGAATTAAAGCGGCAGAATTTGCGATCGCAATTATTTGCAGAAATCACCCTGAAAATTCGAGAATCTTTACAAATAGACGAAATTCTTCAAACCACGGTGACAGAGGTACAAAAATTACTAAACGCTGACCGAGTTTTAATTTTTCAACTAGAGTCTGATGGTTCGGGAACAGTAGTGCAAGAGGCTGTGCTACCTGGTTGGCCCGTAATTCTGGGAAAAAATATTTTTGACCCCTGCTTTAAAGAAGAATACATAGAAAGATATCGCCAGGGCAGAGTCAGTGCGATGGAAGACATTCAAGCTGCTCACATTCAACCATGCCATCGAGAATTTCTTGAGCAGTTTGCTGTCAGAGCTAACCTCGTAGTGCCGATTCTCGTCAGGGACGGTATTTGGGGCTTGTTGCTGGCTCATCAGTGTTCTGCACCTCGACGGTGGAATAACTTTGAGACGGAGTTGTTAAAGCAACTAGGTAATCAAATTGGAATTGCTTTATCTCAAGCGGAACTATTAGAAAAAGAAACCCAACAAAGTCAAGAACTAGTCCGTTCTAATGCGGAATTAGAACAGTTTGCTTATGTGGCTTCTCATGACTTGCAAGAGCCGTTACGGATGGTAACAAGTTATTTACAGCTACTAGAGCGAAGATACAAAAATCAACTTGATGCCAATGCCGATCAGTTTATCACCTACGCAGTAGATGGGGCGCGGCGAATGCAGACCTTAATCAACGATTTGTTGAACTATTCCCGCGTCAGCACCCGTGGACAGCCATTTAAGTTAGTTGATTGTGATGTCATCTTACAACAGGCGATCGCTAATCTCCAAATTGCGATCGCAGATAGCAAGGCAATTGTCACTCACGAACCTCTACCTGAAGTGATGGCTGATACGACCCAACTAACACAAGTATTTCAAAACCTGATTGGCAACGCGATCAAATTTTGCCAGAATCAGCAGCCACAAATTCACATTGGGCTAGCCAAGCCAAATCCAAATCTAGACGGGGAAAATTTAAATTCTATACCATTGGCAGATGAATGGTTATTCTCGATACGTGATAATGGGATTGGTTTAGAATCCCAGTATGCAGAACGTATTTTTATAATTTTTCAGCGCTTGCACGGTAGAGACAAGTATCCCGGTACTGGAATTGGTCTGGCAATTTGTAAAAAAATTATAGAACGCCACGGCGGCCGGATCTGGGTTGAGTCGAAACCTGGTCAAGGCTCGACTTTCTACTTCACAATTCCAGATAGAGCAGGGAAGCAATCGTGAGCATTATAACAACGATTATGCCTATTGAGGTTTTGTTAGTAGAGGACAATCCTGGCGATGCCCAACTTACACGCATCGCCCTAGAAGATAGTAAAATCTCGATTAACCTCAACGTGGTCGAAGATGGTGTGGAGGCGATGGCATTCTTGCGAAAACAAGAAAAATATGTCAAAGCAGTCCATCCCGATATTGTGTTGCTCGATTTAAATCTCCCCAGAAAAGATGGGCGGGAGGTACTGGCAGAAATCAAAGGAGATGAAAAGCTCAAGCGAATTCCTGTGGTAATTCTGACGACTTCCCAAGCTGAAGAAGACATCCTCAAAGCATATAATTTATGTGCAAACTGTTATATAACTAAGCCAGTAGATTTCGATCAATTCGTTAAAAT
Organism: Nostoc sp. LEGE 12450; assembly: GCF_015206895.1. Taxonomy (GTDB): domain Bacteria; phylum Cyanobacteriota; class Cyanobacteriia; order Cyanobacteriales; family Nostocaceae; genus Nostoc. Next base: position 89,738 of record NZ_JADEXU010000003.1, read on the forward strand.
TGTACAATCAATAGAAAATTTTTGGTTTGCGATCGTAAAACTGCCACCGGAGTAGTGGAAATGGCAGGTAAAAATATTAAAGTCTTGTTAGTAGAAGATAACCCTGGTGATGTTTTTTTATTACAGGAGCTTTTAAAGGAAGTTACCACAGTTGTAGTTGATTTGATGCCCGTTGAGCAGCTTTCGGAAGCAATCAACTACTTAGCAAAGGAAATTTTTGATGTGATTCTACTAGACCTCTCGCTGCCAGATAGCCAAGGGCTAGAAACCTTTGTCATCGCTCACCATCAGGCTAAAGCCACTCCAATAATTGTGCTGACGGGTATAAACGATGAAACCCTAGCAATTAGGGCGATGCAAGAAGGAGCGCAGGATTATTTGGTAAAAGGGCAAGTAACTGGCGACTTGCTGGTACGCTCCATGCGTTATGCCATCGAACGTCAACGGGCAGACGACGCATTGCGCCATAGTGAGGAGCGATTTCGGGTGGCCCTAAAAAACTCTCCCATCTTTGTCTACAACCAAGATATAGAGTTACGCTACACCTGGGTTTACAATCCTCCATCTGGATTGACAGTTGAGGAAATATTAGGGAAACAAGACTTGGATATTATGCCAGGTGAAGATGCTCAACGTCTTACCACAATTAAACGTGGGGTACTAACTACTGGCATAGGAACGCGAGAGGAAGTATCAATTACAATCAAAGATACAACTCGATATTATGATTTGACAGTTGAGCCATTGCGGAATGAGTCGCAAGAAATTCTCGGCGTGACATGCGCCAGTATTGATATTAGCGAACGACAAGCTGCGCTACGTGAACGCAAATTGGCAGAAGAAAAAATCCGCGAACAAGCAGCATTACTTGATGTCACCACAGATGCCATTTGCGTGCGAGATTTAAACAATCAAATTATTTTCTGGAACAAAGGCGCAGAAACGCTTTACGGCTGGAAAGCTACAGAAGCTTGGGGCAAAAATGCTACTGAGCTTTTGTTTGACGAACCTTCACCAGAAATCGAAGCGGCTCTTTTACAAGCTACTAGTAAAGGTAAGTGGCAGGGCGAGTTAACTAAACTGACTAAAATGGGTAAGGAAATCCTTGTTGCTAGTCGCTGGAGTTTGGTGTGCAGCGAACAAGGAAAACCTAAAGCGATTCTCACCGTTGACACAGATATTACCGATAAAAAACATCTAGAAGCCCAATTATTTCGCGCCCAACGCTTGGAAAGTATTGGCACTCTAGCTAGTGGCATTGCTCACGACCTCAACAATATCCTGACACCGATTCTGGCAGGAGCGCAACTTTTACCACTCAAATTTCCTGATGCAGATGAGCGGACTCACCATCTACTGGAAATTTTGGAAATCAACGCTAGACGCGGAGCTGATTTAGTCAAACAGGTGCTATCCTTTGCACGGGGTGTAGAAGGGAAACGTATCACTTTGCAACTCAGACATCTGATTGTGGAAGTTGCCAAGATTCTTAAAGAGACATTTCCCAGATCCATACAAATCAGCACTGATGTCCTGCAAGATTTGTGGATGGTTTCTGGAGATAGCACCCAACTGCATCAAGTATTGATGAACCTCTGCGTTAATGCCCGCGATGCGATGCCCAATGGCGGTAGTTTGACTATCTCTGCTGAAAATCTGTTGATTGACGAAAATTATGCCCACATGAACCTGGAAGCCAAAGAGGGGCCTTACATAGCGATTACTGTCTCCGATACTGGAGTTGGAATTTCTAAAGAAATCTTAGATAGAATTTTCGAGCCATTCTTTACCACAAAAGATGTCGGAAAAGGTACAGGGTTAGGACTTTCCACCGTGCTGGGGATCATTAAAAGCCACGGTGGTTTTGTGAATGTCTATAGCGAACTGGGAAGCGGCACCAGCTTTAAGGTTTACTTGCCAGCAGTGGAAGGAATGGAAACAATTACTCCCGAACAATTGCCACCACAGACGGGACATGGAGAATTGATTTTGATTGTGGATGATGAAGTTGCCATTCAAGAGATTACCAAAACATCACTGGAAACTCATAACTACAAAACCCTAATTGCCAATGATGGCATTGAAGCGATCGCGCTATACGCTCAAAATCGGGATAAAATTAGTGCCGTACTGATGGATATTATGCTACCTTCACTCGATGGTTTAACTGCCATCCGTACCCTGCAAAAAATTAACCCCAAAGTCAGAATTATTGCCAGTAGTGGACTTATGTCTGAAAATAAGCTCAGTTCAGTAGCTGCTGTTGGTGTCAATACATTTTTGGCCAAGCCCTATACTGTCAACGAATTGTTGTTTTCTTTACAGAAAGTACTATCGGGAGCTAAATAATTAAGTATTTATATTGGTAAAATAAGTGCAAAAGGCTGCTTGTTGCGATCGCCTAACAACTCCCTTAAGGAATGTCAAAGTATACAGTGCGATGGCGTACCCGCCCACCGTAGGCGATCGCAATTTGCTATAAGTTGACCATTATCTGATTGATAACGGCCACTTAATTAATTATCCCTACACATTAAATCGGAACAACATTACATCCCCTTCTTGCACAACATACTCTTTTCCTTCACTGCGAACCAACCCTTTTTCCTTCGCAGCATTCATCGAACCAGTTGTTACCAAATCTTTATAAGCGACAGTTTCAGCGCGAATAAATCCCCGCTCAAAATCACTGTGAATTACACCAGCAGCTTGAGGTGCAGACATTCCGGCATTAATTGTCCAAGCACGGGTTTCTTTGGGGCCGCAGGTAAAATATGTCCGCAAGCCGAGAAGTGAGTAAGTTGCCCGAATCAACGATTTCAAACCGCCTTCTTCCACACCTAAAGACGCAAGAAAATCAGCTTTATCTTCCTCTGGTAATTCTACTAATTCAGCTTCAACTTGAGCCGAAACTATCACAACTTGGGCATTTTCTGTTGCTGCGATTTGCCGCACTGTTTCCACAAAATGATTACCAGTTGCCAACTCATCCTCAGATACATTCGCGGCGTAGATAATCGGTTTATAAGTGAGCAAATCCAGCCCTTTAATAATTACTTCTTCTTCTTCATTCAAACTTATCTGACGCACCGATTTACCTTCATTTAAAGCCGCAGCCAATTTTTCTAAAACTGTGATTTCAAATTGTGCATCTTTGTTGGTACGAGCTTGTTTGCGAGTGCGATCAATTCGCCGCTCAATTTGTGATAAATCTGATAAACCCAGTTCTATATTAATGATTTCAATATCCCGTGCTGGATCAACAGAACCAGCAACGTGGATAATATCGTCATTTTCAAAACAACGTACCACATGAACAATCGCATCAACTTCTCGGATGTGGGACAGGAATTGATTCCCTAGTCCCTCACCCTGACTTGCACCTTTAACTAAACCGGCAATATCTACAAATTCCACCCGCGCCGGGATAGTTTGTACCGAACTGGCAATCTTAGCAAGAACATTTAACCGTTCATCCGGTACTGCGACAACGCCGACATTCGGTTCAATCGTGCAAAAAGGAAAGTTAGCTGCTTCTGCCTTGGCATTAGCAACTACAGCATTAAATAAAGTAGATTTTCCGACGTTGGGAAGTCCGACAATTCCGGCTCTTAGCATTTTGGATTTTAGATTTGAGATTTTGGATTACATTACCAAGGTAATCTAAACAGGTTCCGGTATGGTTTGCGGAATTGGTGCCGGAACTGTTTGAGGAATGGGAGCAGGTACTGGTTCTGGTACAGGCCCCGGTAAGGGTTGAGGTATCGCTGGCCCCGGTACAGGTTCCGGACTAGGTAGCGGGTTCGGGCCAGGAGTAGGAATTTGTGGTTCAGGTATAGAAATCGCAGTAAAATTAATCATCGTAAGTCTAAATTAAATTATTCAACCTTCCCACGCTAGATGACAACCTCAGCTGTTGACATCTCCCCAAATACCTATACCCACGAACACATCCTTTAATAAATTACCCCTCTTCTCATTCTCTGCGCCCCTCCGCGCCCCTCTGCGTTTAAAATCCAATCCTCAATTTTGCACAAAACTACTCCTCCTTAACCTTTTCCACTACCTCTGGTACTGGATCGTAACCACCTGGATGAAACGGATGACAGCGCAAAATCCGCCGAGTTGCCATCCAGCTACCACGTAACACTCCAAATCGTTCAATAGCTTCAATAGCATACATCGAACAAGTTGGTTGAAAGCGACAAGTCGGGAGAAACAACGGCGAGATAAACATTCGGTAGCCCCGAATCAGCCAAATAAATAATAGTTTCATTGCAGTTACCTAAATCTTATAAATTAGTAACAGAGGTAAAATTTTTCATTTTGTTACATCTTTGTTGATTACATTTTCTGACTTAACCTCAATTCCGATTTTATGGCTGCAAATTGCGATTACTGCAATTTGGGTGTTACTCATCCTCGTGATTGCATGGGTGGTAAACCGCTTCGCCGACAAGCCAGAAATCGTGCGGAAGATAGTTCATATTGGCACTGGTAACGTGATTTTACTTGCTTGGTGGCTAGATATCCCCGCCAGTGTAGGGATTACAGCTTCCATTCTAGCGAGTGCAATCACCTTATTATCCTACCGATTGCCTATTCTTCCTGGTATTAATAGCGTTGGGCGGCAAAGTTTCGGGACATTTTTTTACTCTGTTAGTTTCGGTATTTTAGTTGCCAGCTTCTGGTACTTACAACAACCCCAGTACGCAGCACTAGGAATTTTGATCATGACTTGGGGAGATGGACTAGCAGCCTTAATTGGACAACGCTTTGGTACACACAAATATAAAGTTTTTGGCACACAAAAAAGTTGGGAAGGCTCCCTAACTATGATGTTTGTTAGCTATTTCATCAGTATTTTGATTTTAGTTGGAACTCAAGGAAACAGTTGGCAAACTTGGATAATATCACTCGCGGTTGCATTTATCGCTACAGTTTTAGAGGCTTTTTCTTTTTTGGGTATTGACAATTTGACAGTCCCTTTGGGTAGTGCGGCCCTTGCCTTCTTTTTAAGTCAGTTAGTCTATTTATAATTGAGCAAACAAGAGATACTTGCCCGATACGTTTCTCTAAATATCTAGTTCAGCACTCTTCTATCCCCAATCAATTAACCTAGAAATAACGCTCTTAATACTGGATAAAATCATGGTTCAGCAAGTTCTAATCAATGATGATGATTACTATGTGCCAGATGCCAACCAGCTAGTAACTGAAAATGATACACCTGTGGACAATTTCGCATCTGCCAAACAACAACGCCTTTTAGTCGGATCTCTTTACAGTTCTCTACAAAACCAAACTTTTTTAGCTGAAGCTAATGTAGGTATTTACTACACAGACCTTCAGCCCCCCATTGTTCCTGATGTCTTTCTCAGCTTAGATGTCCAAGTACCTGAAAATTGGTGGGAGAAACAAAATCGTTGTTATATGGTTTGGCGTTTTGGCAAACCTCCAGAAGTTGTCCTCGAAATTGTCTCTAATAAAGAAGGTGATGAACTGGGCAAAAAACTGCGAATTTATGAACACATGCGGGCTAGTTACTACATCGTATATGACCCAAATCAGCAATTAGCAGAAAAAATCCTGCATGTTTATGAACTTAGAGGAACACGCTACTTTGAAACTTCAGAAACTTGGTTAGAACAAGTTGGTTTAGGTATAACCCTATGGGAAGGTAAATTTGAAGATAGACAGGATAATTGGTTACGCTGGTGCTACCAAGATGGTACTGTTTTGCTAACTGGAGATGAACGCGCCGAACAGGAACGACAACGCGCCGAACAAGCTGAACAACGCACCCAAATTTTAGCAGAACGGTTACGAGCTATGGGCATTGATCCCGAAACTCTCTAGGACACTCATGTAAAAACGCGAAAATTTTACGTCTTTATATAAACGAAAAATCTCACGAACAATGAGTGCAATTTGTAAACTCATTTATCCTGTGCCAAACCTTATCTAATAAATCAGGATCATTCGCATCAAACCATTCAATTTGGGGATATGCGCGAAACCAGGTGCGTTGTCGTTTGGCAAATTGTCGCGTATGCAAAATTGTTAATTCTTTCGCTTCATCTAAGGAAATATCCCCAGCTAAATATTGCTTGATTTCTTGATAGCCCAAAGTATTTAACAAAGACAAATCAGCGCCATATTTTTGACAAAGATATTCCACCTCCGCAACCAAACCATCTGCTATCATTTGCTCAGTACGCTGTTTAATCCGATTCTCCAACTTTTCAACATCGCAATCTAAACCAATTTGCAAAATCGGATAATTCGGTGGATTCTCCCCTTGTTGTTCAGAAATTGGGCATCCAGTAACATAATATACCTCTAATGCTCTTAGAGTTCGTACTGAATCATTAGCATGAATTTTTTGTGCTGCAACGGGGTCAACTTGTTGTAACATGGCGTAGAGTTGAAGCTGACCTAGAGATTCAAGTTGCGATCGCAATTCAATTTGTGGTGCAACTCTCGGAATTTTCATCCCTTGAACAATGGAACGGATATATAAACCAGTACCACCAACTAGCAAAAGTGGCGTAACATCAACAGAAGCAATTAACGCTTGTGTTTGTTCCTGGTAGTCTGCTACTGTCATCGTGTCTGTGGGATCGCAGATATCTATTAAATAGTGCGGCACTAATTTTTGTTCAGCCACAGTTGGTTTTGCTGTCCCAATATCAAACTTACGGTAAACTTGACGAGAATCGGCACTAATAATTACAGAACCCAACCGCATCGCCAAAGCCAAAGCCAAACTCGATTTACCCGTTGCCGTCGCCCCACAAATCACAATTAATTTAGTCATTAGTCATTAGTCATTAATTTTCTTCTCTTTCTCCCATGCCCAAGTTTGGCCTTATTGCACGGTAGTGCAACCCTAGTATAAACTCCTCTTGAAAATGCCCTACAGACGCTAGCAAGGCTTTTGTGTTACAATTTTGGAGTGTTTTTGCTTTTATTTATTTTTAGGCGAGTTTAACCCCACGCATCAGGAGAGTTTACATGACGAGCAGTTACAGTGCCGATCAGATTCAAGTTCTGGAAGGTCTGGAAGCCGTCCGCAAACGACCAGGAATGTACATTGGTACCACCGGGCCGCGAGGACTCCACCATTTAGTTTACGAGGTGGTGGACAATTCAATCGATGAGGCCTTGGCGGGTCATTGCACTCATATAGAGGTGGATATCAACGCTGATGGTTCCGTAACTGTAACAGATGATGGTCGCGGTATTCCCGTCGATACTCACTCGCGCACCGGGAAATCGGCTTTAGAAACCGTAATGACGGTACTACACGCTGGTGGTAAGTTTGGCGGCGGTGGCTACAAGGTTTCTGGAGGATTACACGGGGTTGGTATTTCTGTTGTTAATGCCCTATCTGAAGTTGTAGAAGTTACAGTTTGGCGAGATAAAAAGGTTCATCTCCAACGCTATGAACGCGGTATCCCAGTTACCGAACTGCAAACAAAGCCTTACAAAGAAGCGAGAACTGGAACTTCTGTCACCTTCAAGCCAGATACCCAAATCTTTACAACTAGTATTGAGTTTGATTACATCACTTTATCAGGTCGCCTACGGGAGTTGGCGTATCTGAATGCAGGTGTCAAAATTACCTTTACCGACAACCGTCTAGAACTACTAAAAAGCGATACACCGAAGGTAGAATCCTACAATTACAAGGGTGGGATCAAAGAGTATATTGCTTACATGAACCGTGAAAAGCAACCTCTGCATGAAGAAATTATCTATGTACAGGGCGAACGCAACAACGTACAAGTGGAAGTTTCTTTGCAATGGTGTACTGATGCCTATACGGATAATGTGCTAGGTTTTGCTAACAATATTCGTACCGTGGATGGTGGTACGCACTTAGAAGGGTTGAAGGCAGTTCTGACTCGGACATTAAATGCGATCGCCCGCAAGCGCAATAAAATTAAAGAGAATGAACCTAATCTCAGTGGCGAACACGTCCGCGAAGGTTTAACTGCGGTAATTTCCGTTAAAGTCCCAGATCCAGAATTTGAAGGACAAACCAAGACTAAACTCGGTAACACTGAAGTGCGGGGGATTGTCGATTCTCTGGTGGGAGAAGTCCTCACCGAGTACCTAGAATTTCATCCTGCAATCGCAGATTCAATTTTAGATAAAGCTATCCAAGCTTTCAAAGCCGCAGAAGCAGCACGTCATGCGCGAGAATTAGTTCGACGCAAATCTGTACTAGAATCTTCACCATTACCTGGTAAATTGGCAGATTGTAGTTCTCGCGATCCTAGCGAATCTGAGATATTCATCGTGGAAGGGGACTCAGCAGGCGGGAGTGCCAAACAAGGACGCGATCGCCGCACTCAAGCTATCTTGCCTCTACGTGGTAAAATTCTTAACATTGAAAAAACCGATGACGCTAAAATTTATAAAAATAACGAAGTTCAATCGTTAATTACAGCCCTCGGTTTAGGTGTCAAAGGTGATGAATTTGATTCCAACCAACTGCGCTATCACCGCATAGTCATCATGACAGATGCTGACGTAGATGGGGCGCACATCCGAACTTTGTTGTTAACATTCTTCTATCGATATCAACGAGCGCTCATCGAACAAGGCTTTATTTATATTGCTTGTCCCCCACTGTTTAAAGTAGAACGGGGACGTAATCATGAGTATTGCTATAGCGATCGCGAAAAGAATCAAGCGATCGCCAAATTCCCTGCTAACGCCAACTATACCATCCAACGCTTCAAAGGTTTGGGTGAAATGATGCCACAACAACTCTGGGATACCACCATGAACCCAGAAACCCGCAAAATGAAGCAAGTCGAAATTGAGGACGCAGCCGAAGCCGATCGCATCTTCACAATTTTAATGGGCGATCGCGTCGCACCCAGACGAGAATTTATCGAAACTTATGGTTCTAAACTCAACTTCACCGATTTAGATATTTAATATCAATTCCCTAGCACTACTCTAATAATTTATGAAATTGGTAATGAGTGATACGTTTTCACCCATTACCTTTTTTATATCCTAGGCTTCTATAAGAATACTTCTTTTGGGTGATGACAAAGCAAGATTTCATAAATGCTTTATACAACTGCACCTCTGCGGTAGTCTTCGGCAAGCCCTACGGGTGACGCTCGTTCCTCTTTACGAAACGCTGCGCGAACGCTAACGGCAGTTCCTTTATGCCGAGGAACCCATCCACCGGAATGGCTCACCGCTTTGCGTTTATGTTATTCCGTAACTCTTGCGTAAATTTGAAATTTTTGATGGATCATATAATTTGCTTATTGTCAATATCTAACGAAAATTCAATCTTCTAGTGTTAGCAAAACTACCAACTTTATTGGAAAGCTAGTTGGCACAATACTTTTTGCACTGACTAGCTCATTAATTTTGTCCACCAACTAGAAACACATTTGTTATGCTTTAAGAAAATCACTGAATATCATCTATCAAACAGCAATTAATAAGTATTTTGAGGATTTCTCATCATAAGATGACAGGAAGTTACCGAAATATAAGTATTTAAATTTACAATTAAGTTACGCAATCCAGCTTTGTAACTAAAATTATCAGGTAATTTTCTGGGTTCTCTCGGCTTGAGATAATGCTACTGGAAGCACACACCATCTGGCTGAAAACTTGTTAATATCTTCATGTACTGCCGTAGCGATCGCGATTGTATCGTATGTATCTAATAAAGTTTTGCTAGAAATAGGACTATACTGGCAAATTCACAGGACAAATTGTTTTTGAATTGATTAAAATATCCTTGTATACAATAAGAAGAGTTTGTCAAGTTTCATAGGGCTGAAATCGCCACAGTGCGCTAACGTGTGAATAAGGCCGAATTAGTTAAACTTAAATTGATCTGCCATCAGGTCGATATGCTACAGCCTCAACTCCTCAGTTAAGGTAATTAGTAAGCAGAAGGTTAACTCCTTTAAGTCAAGCACCGCCATCCTGGTTGTATTTACCCAATCGAAAGACTAGCTTTAATCTCAGGAATGCGTAATTTATGAAGGAAATGTAAAAATGGGTAGATTAATACTTGTCATCTGAGTTAACATACAATGCACTCTTCCTAAGTAATTAATGTTGTGTAAAATACATGAAATCGAGCAGGAGCAAGCGTACTTACTTTGTAATGTAATAAGAACGTCACTGCAATTCCGAAAAGTGGAGAAAAAATTTCAGGGTATAACTCTTGTTTTTAATGTCTTTTTGGTAATAGTGGCTAATAATTACTCTGTGAGTTCATGATTAATACACAAAAAGAGTGCAATTTCTGTGAAACAGGCTACAATCGGAAGAGTCTTTATAAGAAAATCTGCCAGCAGTCTGAACTCATTAGTATAGAGTGGCAAATTTTTTCAGAAAGACGAGTATTTTTTTTGACCAGTTAGTTGAAAGCAATATGTGATAGCAACACATATAACATTTACTAGGGTGAGCAAATCACTTTTAGAAATGGCTTAAACTAAAGTAAAAAAACCTCCTACCGGAGGTGCAAAAGATCCGAAAATATTTCTGGCAAATCTGCCAAAAAGCTTATTTTCGGTTGACAATTGGCTCGTTTAAAAGAGCAGTAAACACATCTTGAGTAATTGATTCTGCAAGGAGCATGAGGAACGCGGCATGAACCAGGCTAACAACGTACTCGAAAGCATATATCAGCCTGACCTAGAAATAATGAATCAGCCTGAGCTCGAGTTAGAAGAACTCTTAATAGATGATGAAGAGGACTTGCTTATCATCGATGAAGGTGACGATGAATTTTTAGAGCCTCAGTCTGATGAGGACGACGCAAAGTCTGGAAAAGCCGCTAAATCGCGTCGTCGGACACAAAGCAAGAAAAAGCATTACACAGAAGATTCCATTCGGCTTTACTTGCAAGAAATTGGTAGAATTCGGCTGTTGCGGGCAGACGAAGAAATCGAATTGGCGCGGAAAATCGCCGATTTGCTGGAATTAGAGAGGGTTCGGGAAAGACTCTCAGAACAGTTGGATCGCGATCCTCGAGATAGTGAATGGGCAGAAGCAGTACAACTGCCCTTACCAGCTTTTCGTTATCGCCTGCATGTTGGTCGCAGAGCGAAAGATAAGATGGTGCAATCTAACCTCCGTCTTGTGGTTTCAATTGCTAAGAAGTACATGAATCGTGGTTTGTCGTTCCAAGACTTAATTCAGGAAGGCAGTCTCGGTTTGATTCGTGCCGCTGAAAAGTTTGACCACGAAAAAGGCTATAAGTTTTCCACTTATGCTACATGGTGGATTCGTCAAGCAATTACCCGCGCGATCGCAGACCAATCCCGCACAATTCGTCTTCCAGTTCACCTTTACGAAACCATCTCTCGGATTAAGAAAACTACCAAGTTACTGTCTCAAGAAATGGGTCGCAAACCCACCGAGGAAGAAATTGCCACTCGGATGGAAATGACAATTGAGAAATTGCGCTTCATTGCTAAATCCGCCCAGTTGCCTATTTCACTAGAAACGCCTATTGGTAAAGAAGAAGATTCTCGATTGGGCGATTTTATTGAATCCGATGGTGAGACACCAGAAGACCAAGTTTCCAAAAATCTTCTGCGCGAAGACCTGGAAAAAGTCCTCGACAGTCTTAGCCCGCGCGAACGCGATGTCCTCAGACTACGTTACGGCTTGGATGATGGTCGGATGAAAACCCTTGAGGAAATCGGCCAGATTTTCAACGTCACCCGCGAACGGATTCGTCAAATTGAGGCGAAGGCACTTCGTAAGTTACGCCACCCAAATCGTAACAGCGTTCTCAAGGAATATATTCGGTAGTTAGTTATTAGTTATTAGTCATTGGTCATTAGTAAAGTCAGGGCTATTTCATTCTAAAAGAAGGCACAATATGGTAGGATACAGCGCAAATTATAGTGAAAGCATCTACTGCTGTGTCCGAAATCGAAATTATAAAAGCTTTTGCAGATATAAAAGACCCTCGTC
>NZ_JADEXU010000322.1 GCF_015206895.1 Nostoc sp. LEGE 12450
GGGCAGGGGAGCAGGCGAAGCAGAGGAGAATAATTATTAATAACTAATACCCAATGCCCCATACGTAATGACTAATGACTAATGACTAATGACTAATGACTAATGACTAATTTATTATGAATAAAATTGCTTATCTTCAATGTCCGACAGGAATTTCCGGTGATATGTGCCTGGGTGCTTTGGTAAGTTTGGGTGTTCCTGTGGAGTATTTAATTGAAAAGCTCAATGGATTGGGAATTGAACAGGAATATCAGTTAAGAGCAGAACTTGTCCAACGGAATGGACAACAGGCAACTAAAGTTCATGTGGATTTAGTACACGATCGCCATCACCATGATCACCACGGCCACGAACACAGTCATCATCACACACGCCACTTGCCAGAAATAGAGCAGATGATTCTCAAAGCGGGGTTGCCATCACAGGCAGAAGCTTGGAGTTTGGCAGTATTCCGACAGCTAGCAGTCGCAGAAGGAGCGGTGCATGGAATTTCCCCTGAAAAAGTTCATTTTCATGAAGTGGGTGCTATAGATGCGATCGTAGATATTGTAGGTACTTGCCTGGGATTAGATTGGTTGGGAATTGAGAGTAATGACGAAGGATGGCCCCTACTTTACTGCTCGGCGTTCCCGACTGGTGGCGGTACTGTTCGGGCTGCACATGGTCAGATGGCGGTACCAGTACCAGCCGTATTAAAGCTGTGGGAAATGCGGGGTTGTCCAGTTTATAGCAATGGGATTGATAGAGAACTGGTGACACCAACAGGAGCCGCGATCGCTACTACTTTGGCAAGAGATTTTGGTTCACCACCCGCGATTGCTATCAAGCAGGTAGGACTGGGAGCAGGAACCATAAATTTACCAATTCCCAATATTTTACGCCTCTGGCTGGGCGAAAGCGCAAGTTTACAGTCAAATTTCAGCAATTGTGAAGATAGTAGCTCAAATTTAGAAACTATCTCGGTACTAGAAACCCAAGTTGATGATTTAAATCCCCAAGCGATCGGCTATGTTTTTGAGGCTTTGTTTGCTGCTGGTGCAGTGGATGTTTTTACCCAAGCGATCGGTATGAAAAAGTCCCGTCCAGGAATTTTGCTGACTGTGATTTGTCATCCAGAAAATTTACTCAGTTGTGAAGCGGTTATATTCCGTGAAACTACAACTTTGGGTATTCGGCGAACAACTCAGCAACGCGCCATTTTACAACGGGAAATTCAACAAGTGGAAATTGAATATGGCAAAGTGCGTGTCAAGGTAGCATGGAAGGGACAATCACCAGAAAAAGTTATTGCCAATGTGCAGCCAGAATATGAAGATTGTGCAGAATTAGCCAGAAAACATAATATCCCCTGGCGCGAAATTCAACGGTTGGCGCTACAAAATTGGTATTTGGTCAATAACTAAATCTCCTCGTTCCTATACTGCGTAGATTGGTGACAACTTAAAGCGATCGCTAAAATCTCAAGTGGGTCAAGTCCCAAATCTCGATTTTTGGGAGAAGCAAGCTAGCAAGAGCAATAGAGAGCGTCATTACGAATTACCTCAATCCGCGCAATACCGATCCTAATGTAGCGATGCCCTCAACAATCTTCTGTGTTGGTTGAAAGCTAAAAGCTAACCTAATGGCATCATCCCCTTGTTCATTGGCGTAGCAGCGAGTCCCTGGCAAAAAACTGATGCCGTGTTCACTGGCAGCCATGAGGAGTGCTTTAGCGCTGATATCTGATGGCAATTTACACCAAACGAAAAAGCCGCCATCGGGACGCAGAGCAACTACATCACTGGGAAACTCTTGAGCGATCGCTTCTAATAACAAATTGCACTTATGTTTATAGCAGGCAATTAGCTCTTGAATGTGATTGTCTAGTTTCCCTGTAGCACAATAGCGGGCAACTACATGGCTGACAAATGGCCCCACAGGCCCTTCACTTTTGAACATCGCCAGCCGCTCAATAATCGCTGGATCGCCACAAGCCCAGCCTAGCCGGATACCAGGCGCAATAATTTTCGAGAAGGTACTTACATATAATACCCACCCTTCTTGGTCGAGAGTTGCCAGAGAGGGCATAGTTTCTCCTCGGAATCGCAAATCGCTATAAGCATCGTCTTCCACGATTAGAACGCCATACTCAGCCGCTAATGCTACCAGTTTTTGGCGGCGAAATAACGGCATAGTAGCACCGGTGGGATTATGAAAGGTGGGAATAGTATAAATAAATCGGGGTCGGATGCCCTGTTTCTTTAAATCGTTCAATGTTACTTCTAGCGCATCTACATCCATCCCCAACTCATCCACCGGAATGGTAATTATACGTGCGCCAGCGTGGACAAATCTGGTAACTACTCCCAAGAAGGTTGGCCCTTCCACAATTACTACATCACCAGGTTCCACAAACACATCTGGTAGCAAGCCGAGAATTTGACCAGAACCGTAGCCAATGATTAGGCGATCGCGATCGGCAGCAATTCCCTTAGCCTGCAAGCGGAGGATAATTTGCTCATACAGTTGAGCGGAAGGCGGGCCGTAATTGAGAGCGATCGGAGCCTCTTCTGCCAGCACAACAGCACTTGCAGCAGCCAAGTCAGTGTGAGGAAAGAGAATTGGATCGGCTAGACCGTAGGCAAAGCTGACGGTAACGATTTTGCTTAACTCTGTACCGTAAGTTGGTGGTGCAAGGTTCTTTGCGCGTTCGGCGAACAAGTCAGTAATTCGGTAAGCAGGGGTTGTAGAAACCATAAGTAATTAAAAATTGGAAGTCAGAGTACAGAACACACAAGAAGGTAATTGGCGAAAACCGAGATTGGAAGCTTCCTCTGATCTCAACTTTTAACGAGAGTGGAGGTCTGAAACTTTCGTTATTCGCCCAGCATTCATGGTGGATTGTGGCTGCTGACGGATGTATTCTTTCTTATAACATCATGACAACTATCGTGAATCTTGACTGATAGAACGGAATTACTACAGTGAAATTATTTAACCTCAAGTGGCAGCAGTTAATTTTAAGCTTAGGCTGTCTGCTACTGATTATTGCCTGTAAAAATTTCTATCCTACTAATAACTCAGATGCTATACCTCTTAGGGTGGCGACAGATCCCACCTTTGTCCCTTTTGAAATCCAAAAGGCTAGCGGGGACTTGGAAGGTTTTGATATTGATTTGATGAATGCGTTGGCGCAGCCCGCCGCAGGCATCGCTAAAGTAGCAGGTTTTGCAGTCCAGTTTGAAAGTCTACCTTTTGATGGCATGATCTCGACCTTGCAAGCTAAAAGAGTTGATGCGGCAATTAGCGGAATCACCATTACCGCCGAACGCCTGAAAACAATTGCTTTTTCACGACCTTATTTTAAAGCCGGACTAGCGATCGCTGTCCGCGAAGACAATCAAAATATTCAAGACTTCAACAGTCTCAAAGGTAAAAAAATCGCTGTACAAATTGGTTCTACTGGGGCAGATTTTGCCAAAACCATCCCTAACGCCAAAATTAGTACTTTTAATTCTGGACCAGAATTTTTCCAGGACTTGCTCAATGGCAACGTTGATGCTGTGGTTAGCGATGCTTTTGCAACTTTGTATGCGATTAAAAATGGCAAACTAAAAGGCATCAGAGTTGTTGCCGATCTCCTTACTGAAGAATACTACGGGATTGCTACACCTAAAGACTCCCCCCATTTAGATGCAATAAACAAAGGTATAGGGATTTTGTTATCCAATGGAACTTACAAGCAAATTTATCAAAAATGGTTTAACGCAGAACCCCCGGAATTGCCAAACTCTTAACATTGGGAATTGGGCATGGTTATTTTCATTTTCCTTGTTCCCCTTGTCTCCCTCTGCCCCGCAGGGTGGTTTCATACAACCAGAGAAAAACTAAAACCGGGTTTCAAAGCCTCTCTCCGTTTCGGGGAGAGGTTTGGAGAGGGGTAAAAAGCCATGCCACAAAAC
>NZ_JADEXU010000323.1 GCF_015206895.1 Nostoc sp. LEGE 12450
ACTCAGTTGAGGCACTAAAAAACTGGTTAGCTGATGAAAGTAGTTCCAGATTTGTCGAACCAAAGCCGTATGTACTTAATCATTTTGGGGCGATTCATAATTACTTATTAAGAAGTTAGTGTTTCCCAAACACTAAGCCATTAGAAAAACCCTACCCACCAGTCGGTGGTTTTTTTATTATTAGTATTAGCAGTACCGGAATTCAATCGGAACTCAACCGGAACTCAGTCGGAACTCAATCGGAACTCAATCGGAACTCAGTCGGAATTCAGTCGGAACTCTAGGAGCCGAAACCATTGCTAATTCAAGGAAGCTGTGTAGTTGAACAATTGTTAACACGAGAGGAGGCAGCCAAACAATTGGAGCCACCAGTTGGAATTAGACAGTTCCAAAAGTATTTAGACTTAGCTTCTTTGTACTTGCCAGAATTTGAGGATTTTCGGGACGAAGATAATGGAGGGTTAAACGGACGAGCGAAGTTGACAAACTGGCATTTACCTGTGCTTCAAAGAATTAGAAGTTACGTTTTAGCAAAAGGTTCTTTGAAAAAAGTGGCAATTGAATTAAAAAATCACCCCGAAAAGTTTTTAGGAGCCTAAATAATGATTGTTAAAGAATTCGCACAAGCTCTCAACAAAGTACCAGGAAAAGTAGTTGACGAACTACGCCGTCAATATCCAGAGCAAAAATGGACGGTCGATTCACAAGTTCCAGAGGAGATTTTAGCTAGATTCCAAGATATTACCAATAGTGAGAGATTACAGCCTCAACAATCACCTGTAGCAGATATACGCGAAGCCACAATCACTAAAGCTGGTGAGGCAATTCAACAAGCCTCATACAAGTTGACTGCGGCTGATAAAGAGACTATTTCTGGTGCTATAGCCGTCCAAAATGAGCAATCTAAGATTTTGGGTGCATCAACTGGTGTCACCGGAGCTTTGTTGTTCATGGAATCCTTGATTGGAGCCAAAGGAACGGTATTGGATGCCTTTGCTGAACAATCCATGTTGGAAGTTGATAACCAGATTACCGAGATAGATCAGAGTTTGATTAATTTGGCAGAAGAAGCCTCAACAAGATTGGGGGAGTCGATCCGAAAAAAGGAACAACTCAAAGTACGACTCAATTCCTTACGGGAGAGAGTCAGTTCAATGGGGACACAGATCCGATTTTAGAAGCTTATAAAACAGTGGCGGCATTGTTACAAATCCAAAATGAAACTGTTGCCACTGTTGCCGAAATCCGACTACTTCAAGAACTATTAACTCATCAAAGGAAAAATCAAGTTCTGGATATTCTGAGTACGGGATTGTTTGCGACTTCAGTTGTTGGCGCTTTAGGTGGCAGTGCATATCTCGTTGGTAGCATTGTCGCTACTGGATTAATCGGCAGTGGGGTGTTTATTCCCTTGGGATTACTTGTTGGTGCAGGATTGACTTTTCTGGGACGGGCATCAAAGTAATAGTGATGGGCGCGAGTGTTTCATAAAACTGTTTCACGAAACTGTTTCATGAAACGTTTCAACGGTTTCATCAATGTTTCAGGGCGTGAAACACCGTGAAACAGCATTCCCCCAGCGTGAAACACCAGCTAATTCCTTACTCGAAAGCCTTTATGAGCAAGAGTGTTTCATAAAACTGTTTCACAGAACTGTTTCATGAAACAGTTTCAACGGTTTCATCAATGTTTCAGGGCATGAAACAGCATTCCCCCGCGTGAAACATCAAACGTGAAACATGAAACACCAGTCAATTCCTTGCTCGAAAGCCGTTATCAAGGGTACTGTTTCACAAAACTGTTTCATGAAACGTTTCAACGGTTTCATCAGTGTTTCAGACTCGTGAAACAGTATTCCCCCGTGTGAAACATCAAACGTGAAACACGAAACAACAGTCCATTCCTTGCTCGAAAGCCGTTATGAAGGCTAATGTTTCATAAAACTGTTTCACAGCACTGTTTCACGAAACTGTTTCAACGGTTTCATCAATGTTTCAGGTTGTGAAACACCATGAAACAGCATTTCCGGCGTGAAACACCATGAAACAAAAATTTGTACTAAGAACGCGCTATAGCACAGCAGTCTCATGTATAAGAAACAACTGTACTTAGCTTTGGTTGGTGTTGGCATTTGCATGTTGCCTGTAATCATCCCTTTAGTACCCAAGTTGGGGGCTTATGCAGAGCTTCAACGGCTAAAAGCCTCAGAAGAATTAGAACGTCAGCGCATAGAAGAACGGGCAAAAACCAGCGATGCCTTATACGAGGCAGGAGTCATGCCCACAACTCGAAAACTGAGAATCACGAATTATTTTGACAGCAGTAAACGCAATCCCAGACCAGACACAACCCTATATCTTGATGATGAGATTGTTGATGTCTTTGACGCAACGGGTAAGTGTATTGGGCGAATTGAAGAAGGAATTTGGAAGTGGAAGCACAAAGCCAAAGAGGTTTGTAAAACCGTTCAAAATATCAAACCAGTAAGGAAAAAGTAATGGCTAATGGTTCATCAAGTGCAGAAAGTAATAGCACTGGTAACAATGATGGTAAACCCAAAGATAAGAAGCGATCACTTGGTGAAATCATCGATTTTTGTGCCAAGGCTGTAGTGATGATTGTCGGTTTACCCATTAGAGCAGCCGCCGCGATTGTCAATCAGTTTGTTGCTAACGGTGGCGCGGGTCGTGCGTTAGTTGGCGGGATTTTATTCATCGGCGGTTCCATGATTAGTGCTGATTCAACTTGGCAATTAATCTTTCAAGCCCCGCCTGTTTGCCCGTGGTTTGAGCCGACTTGGAATTGGCTAAATGTGCCGTTTGCACTGTTCAACCCGTTTTTTTACCTTGCATTCATAATTTCTGTAGGCGTTCAGGTAATCGAAGCCCACGCCCTACGCGGTAAAAACCCAGATTCAGCTAGGCGGGAACTGCAAGATCACATGGTTTATGAGCTTGAAACCAAGCCTAGTGGCAAGATTGACTTGGTAGGCCATCTGTGGCAAGACTACAAGACCGCAGGTACACGCGATCGCTCTAGTGCTGGATTAGTTGTGATTGCGGTTTGGGCGTTTGATATTATCACCACCTTTGCAGCTCGTAACCCATTTGAATTTACAGCCCCATTCATGATTTTGGGCTGCATATTT
The DNA here is from genome assembly GCF_015206895.1 of Nostoc sp. LEGE 12450. Classification (GTDB taxonomy): domain Bacteria; phylum Cyanobacteriota; class Cyanobacteriia; order Cyanobacteriales; family Nostocaceae; genus Nostoc. Next base: position 3,149 of record NZ_JADEXU010000323.1, read on the forward strand.
TTTAACATAGGCACAATGATGGCAGGCGAAATTGGGTTCGCCATCTGGCGGTTGACCAAAGATTAAAGTGAGCGCCGCTCTATAACTCTTGAGTCGAGCGGCTTCTTAACTCAATCAACAGGGTATTTCTTTTATGCAAAGTAACAATATCCCAAAAATTACAACTAAAGAAACTGAACATTTACGCGAATCATATCCTAGCTTGTCTCACTTAGAAGCTGGAAATATCGCCCAATGGCTGCAAGAGAGAAAAGATGGATTATTTGAAATGGCACGGGCATCTGAGAATGAAGCAGACATGACCCGTGTACTTGGTTTGTTGGCTTCTGGGATCGGAGCGGTTTGTTATGCGGTCAATCCACTCGCGCTAGTTGGTGGTTTAGTCGGTGGTGCTGCGTGGCTATGGTTTGTTGTCGAACATTCCAACCGCACTAAAGAAATTGCGCCTTTGCCTTTTGTGCGTGGTAATTTTGTAGATGCTCTAACTCGTGCTGGGGATTATGATGCTAGGAGCAATTATCAAGCGGATCATCTTGCTAATACCGTTAAATTCTTAGAGCGACAATCAGCAGAAGAGTACGCCTTTCTTCATGCTGAGTTTGAAAATATTAGTCAGTATTTAACACAAGTTGAGCCAGGAAAACGCTTTTATGCTTATCGCTGGATGTTTGGCTGGTTTAGCAAGCTCAAGGGTCGTCAGCTACCCACTTATGAAAGCATGGC
>NZ_JADEXU010000040.1 GCF_015206895.1 Nostoc sp. LEGE 12450
TGTAATCAATGGCGTTCAAGCTAGAGGGGAAAAAAGCAATTACAGTACACGACGTGTAAAATTTAATTCTAAAAACTCTGGTTAAAATTCTGTTACATAGCGGAAAATTTTAGCACCCACTTACTTACTTCATCAAAGTACTGTATAAAAGTTTTCAGGCTCGTGAAATCTTGTGTAGACAGACATGATATTCGGTAGGGCTAAACTTTAATCGAACCATATTTAGACTTATGTATTCAATCAATTGTAAAAATCTCTAAAAAAATCGTGCGCCCTTAATTAATCTAAGAGCGCACGAGTTTAATGACTATAAAATTCTTATTGCTCAAAATTATTGTAAACCAGTCAGTTGCTTTCGTAGGCCTACTATTTGCTCTTCCATGTTGCTTAACCAATCATTAACAGTCTCTTTTATATTGTCTGTTGAAAGCGCTTCAGAAGTATCTTCATCGTCTCTTCTCGATCTTCTTCTTCTTCCACCCTCTACAGTTCTCATTTCCCAATCAGTTAGTTCGGTGAGCAGATTCACGTCACTATCAGGATGCAGGTTAGATATTACAATCATGACTATTGATGTACCTCACAAAATCCAGTGATATTAATTGATATAGCCTGAAATAACATTAAGCTGTAAATCCAGACTCCATCACTTGTATTTTGCAATATAATCTTAGATATTTAACTTTTTAAGGTCAATTTTCAAGACATAACTAAAGGAATTTCGTCTGTAAAAGAGATGGTTTTATAATATTCTGACATTGTTTGCCTTTCTAAATGGGTAGAGACGCGATTTATCACGTCTCTACTTATCTTTACGATCGCAATTTGGATTAATTCTTCGCCTGTGGTTGCGAACCAGGAATCGTTACATCTATTGGTGTCACCTGTGCTGCTAGCTGCGTCAATGGTGGTTGAATGGCGGTTTGATTCCCCACCACCAGAGTCACGAGCTTTTCTGGCTTGAGGTATTCTCGTGCTACCCGTTGCACGTCAGCAGCTGTGGTGGCGGCGACGGCTTTTTGATAGCGAAAGAGAAAATCAGCCGGATAGCCGTAATATTCGTATCGCATCAACCTTGATAAGGTTTGGCTAGGATCTTGAAAATTGAATACAAAGGAGTTGAGTGTAGATTCTTTCGCAAAAGCCAGTTCTTTTGCTGGCACTCTTTGAGTTTGAATGCGCTTGATTTCAGCTTGTAAGGCTTTGACAAATTGCACGGTAGCATCCGATCGCGTTTGTCCACCAGCGATAAACATGCCAGGATAATCGTAGCGGGGACTCCACTCGCCATAGACAGAGTAAGCTAAACCTTGACGCGATCGCAATTCATTAAATAAGCGTCCACCAAATCCATTTAACACCCCATTCAATACATCCAGCGCTGCATAATCGGGACTGTCAAACCGTCCGCCTAAATGGCCGAGAAGCACACTACTTTGGGTTAATTGTGGCTGATTGACAAAAAAGACTCCACCTGTGTTTGCTGCCGAAACCGATGGTAACTTGGGTTTAGCAATACCTGGGTTGCGGTTCCAATCGCCAAACTTAGCTTGAATGAGCGATCGCATTTTCTTAGAGTCAAAATCCCCCACAATTCCCAAAATTATATTATTGGGGTGGAAATATTGCTGATAAAAGTTGATCAAATCCTCACGCTCAACCTTATCCACCGTTGCATACTCTATCGTGCGAGAGTATGGACTATCTTTCCCATAGATCAATTTCTTAAATTCTCGACTAGCAATCCCATCTGGATTGTCATTGCGACGAGCAATACCACCCTTCGCTTGTGTCTTAGCCAAGTCTAGCTTTTCTTGAGCAAATGCTGGCGATCGCAACACCTCGGCAAATAACCCAAACACCGTTTCTAAATCTTCACTCAGGGCATCAAAGCTAGCACTACCAGAACCTTCACCAATACTAGCTTCTACAGATGCCGCTCGTTGTTCCAACATCTCATTGAGTTCATCAGCCGAATGTTGCTTAGTTCCCCCAGTTCGCATTACCGCGCCTGTAAAACCAGCTAACCCGACTTTCTCCATTGGTTCCAAGCGATTTCCTGTCCGCACAAACGCTGTCCCATTCACCAACGGCAACTCGTGATCCTCCATCAAATAGACAACCAAGCCATTTTGGAGAACAAACCGTTCATATTTCGGTATCTTAATCTCAGGTAACGGTGGCAACTGCAACTCACTGTAATGCTTTGCCTCAGTCGTCGCCGCCAGAGAAAAATTACAAGTTAAAAGTAAACACGCAAAAACAGCAACCAAAGCATAAATTAAACCCTTCCCATTCTTGATTTTCAACCCCATCCACCTTTTACCCTTCACCTTGTACCTCTTCATATCTCTCTTCCTTCGCGCCCTTTGCGCCTTCGCGGTTCGTTTCTCTTATCCTTCTTTCGACAACAACTTCCCAATCGTGCGATTCCCCGGCGTAAACGTCTCCTTCGCCACTCGCTGAATATCAGCCGTCGTTACCGCCGAAATATCATCCAACTGCTTAAACAAATTCCGCCAAGAGCCAGTTTTCACCTCATATTCCAACAATTGTTGAGCCATCCCCATATTTGAATCGAGAGTACGTAACAAACCCGCCCTTGCTTGGGTTTTCACCCGTTCCAAATCAACCGCCGCTACAGGCTCAGTTTTTAATTTGTCAATTTCTTGGCGCAAAGCCACCGCCAACTCATCCACCGTATGACCAGGAGCCGTGAGAGCATAGAATAACATCAGGTTTGGGTACTTATCTCCAGGAAAACCGCTAAAACCTTGGGCATTTAGCGCCAAACGCTGTTTTTCTACTAAAGACTTATACAAGCGCGACGTGCGCCCATCACTTAATAAACTGCCAATGATTTCATAGGTTGCATTATCTGGATGAGTAACTGCCGGACGATGATAACCTTCTAAATACCAGGGTTGAGAAGGTAGTTGTAAAGTAACTTCTTGTGTTTGTTTTTGTGGCGGTTCCACCGGGATTTGTTCAACAGCTTTGGTTTTTGCTTTATAGCGGCCAAAATAAGTTTGCGCCAGTTTTTTCACTTCAGCCGGGTTAACATCTCCAACAATAGCGATCGCTAAATTACTTGGTACATAATGAGTATCAAAGAAATTCTGGACATCATCTGGTGTCAGATTGCGGATATCTTGGTCATAACCAATCACCGGACGCTTGTATGGATGGACTTTGTAAGCAGTATCGATAAACTTTTCCACCATTTGTCCAATGGGTGAATTCTCTATCCGCATCCGTCGTTCTTCTAAAATTACATCTTTCTCTTTATAAAACTCACGACGGATTACCGGATCGAGAAATCGTTCCGACTCCAGCGACATCCACAGTTCCAGCTTATTGGCAGGAAAACTGTAAAAATAACGGGTAGCTTCCGTTGAAGTATTGGCATTTAAACCCACACCTCCCGCTTGTTCGACAATTTGCCCCAATTCATTCTGCCTGACAAGCTTACCTGCTTGTGATTCTACTTGCTTAAACTCAGTTTCTAACCGCGCAACCTCATCTTTTTTGCCATCGGCTTTGGCTGCTTTAATTTGAGTATCTAACTGCTGCAATTTATCTAGTAGAGGTTTTTCTGCTTTGTAGTCTTGTGTACCAATGCGCGTTGTACCTTTAAACGCCAAATGTTCTAGAAAGTGAGCCACACCGGTTTTACCATCTGGCTCATCCACGCCACCAACATTTGCATAAGTCAGGAAGGAAACCACAGGCGCTTGATGCCGTTCTAAGACAAGGAATTTTAGACCATTGTCGAGGCGAAACTCCGTTAACTGTTTAATGACTCGATCCAGATAAGGTTGGATCGAATTTTGAACTGGTGGAGTTTGAGTTTTGGTTTCTTGAGGAGGTGCAATTTGAGTTTGAGCCAGAGCAATTTCTGGTAGTAATCCCCACCAGAAAACGATCAAAGCCAACAAAGTGACAAACAACCGCCGTAATAAATCCAAAATTGACCGACTGATCTGGTTCATAAGCAAAAATTAAGATAAAGTTACACTACCTGAGAAACAGGATACTTAGCAAAAGGACGTTAATGTTGTATTAAGCTTTTTGAGCTTTTTTACTTGACGTTAGACAATAATGCTACAAATCGTGTTCCGCACATTTCACCATAACTGTTATGCGAGTTTTTAATTCTTCCCCACCCTCAGAGGCTCAGACGCGCACCCGAATTTTACAGGCAGCACAAAGGTTGTTCGCCTCTCAAGGATTTGATGGCACTACCACCCGTGATTTAGCGCAGGCGGCAGGTGTAGCTGAAGGCACTCTATTTCGTCATTTTCCCAACAAAAAAGCAATTTTAGTGGAAGTAGCCACGAGTGGCTGGGTAGAAATTCTAACAGATTTGCTGACAGAATTAAGTGAAATGGGCAGCTATAAAGCTGTAGCTCAAGTGATGCGTCGCCGGATGTGGAACTTTCAAAAAAATGCCGATTTGATGCGCGTTTGTTTTATGGAGGTGCAGTTTCACCCAGATTTGCGCGATCGCATTCAATTAGAAGTCATTACCAAAATGACCGATGTCGGCGAAGCATTCTTCCAAACAGCAATGGATAAAGGCATTTATCGCAAAACGGATGCAAAGCTAGTTGCGAAAGTTTTCTTAGGAATGTTTGCGATCGCAGGTTTTTCTAACAACACCATTATGGAACCTGACGCTTCCCCCCAACAAATGCAGGAAATGGCTGAAGGACTCGCTGATATCTTCCTTAATGGTGTTTTGGTTAAGGATTAGGGACTGGGTACTAGGTACTGGGTACTGGGTAGTTTCCTCAATCCCCAATCCCCAATCCCCAATCCCCAATCACCTAATTGCTTGCGCTTGCTGACTCCACTGTTGTACTAGCTCAATTGCTGGACACAAATCTCGTCGCTGCATTGTTGCTACTTGCAAGCGCATAATTTGTTGGTGCAATCGGTGAGTGGGAGTCTGTGCCAACTGTGCCACGGAACCAATACCTGCGTGGAGCAATAAACCACAATATTGTATGCCTACACTAGGAATACGCGCCAAGTCAGCTAAAGCCATCCATTTATTTACATACTGAAGATGAATCTGTAATTTATTTGCTAACGCCAGCCGTGCCTCTAGAGTCTTTCCTTGTTTGACTAGCGCTACTGTGGTATCAATCCCACAATTTTGCAGTTGTGATTGTTCGTCGTGGCTTAGTCCAGGTAATTGCTCGATTGGCCAGTCACGAGATGCGAGCAGATTTCGATTATTTGTATTTTTTTTAGTAGACATTTTAAAACTAAATATTGCCATTGCATCGACTGACAATGTGATTGCATTAACTAACAATGCCATTGCATCGCCTGACAATGTGATTGCATCAACTAACAATGCCATTGCATCGCCTGATAATGCGATTGTTTTGACTGACAATGCCATTGTATCGCCTGACAATGCCATTGTATCGCCTGGCAATGCGATTGTTTTGGCTAGGAGGGGTCAGAATCCCCTTCTGAACAAAACCTCCTGCCACCTGCCTTCTGCCACCTGCCTCCTTCAAATGGTAAATAACTCACCTCGCAAAACAGTTACCGCTTGTCCGGCGATAAAAACGCGATCGCCTCCGGTATAGCGTACTTTTACCACTCCACCGCGACGGGATGCTTGATAAGCCAATAACTCATCTTTGTGTAAGCGATCGCGCCAGAAGGGAGCAAGACAGCAATGGGTAGCGCCAGTTACAGGGTCTTCATCAATTCCTAAACCCGGTGCAAATAAACGAGAGACGAAATCATATTCAGAATCAGAGTCGGTAAGGCTGGTGACAATGATTTCAGAAATAGGCAAAGTTTTTAATATTTGAAAATTTGGCTGTACTTGCCGTACCAAATCTTCAGATTCCAATTCCACTAAATAGCCAAAAGAATTTAAGAAAACGGATTTGTAAGGTACACCCAAAGCTTGCTTGAGTTCTCGTGGAGCGACTGTTTCTTGTGAGTGATTCACAGGAAAATCTAACTCAATCCACTCACCTTGCAATTTAGCAATTAGCACTCCGCTTTTTGTATAGAACCGCGCAACTTCATTCTCCGACAAATGCCCCTCTGACCAAAGTACATGGGCACTAGCTAAGGTTGCGTGACCACAAAGAGGCACTTCTATCGTCGGCGTAAACCAACGCAAATTGAAGCCATCATCCTGTTTAACTAAAAAAGCCGTCTCAGATAAATTCATCTCCTGTGCCACATTCTGCATCCAGCGTTCATTTTGGCGAGTAGGCAAAACACAGACAGCAGCAGGATTTCCTGCGAAAGGTCTATTGGTAAAAGCATCAACCTGAGTAATGATTTGTCCCATTAGAGTCACCCTAAAAATTAGACAGCAATATACTTATCAGGAGTGTGTTAGAGATTTATGCAGCTAGTTAACATTATTTTTAAGCCCATTGCTACGCGTGTATAACGCACTAAGGTTCATTTAAGCATTTATTGTTTCTCTCTCTATCCTCTGCGCCTTGTTCCAAAAATTGACTTTGACAAAAATTTATAGCTTGAACCCAAGCGTATTAGTCTATAGGGATTTTCGATGTGGAATACAGCCACTGGTTCATAAGGGCAGATAGCCATGCTGTTACATCAAAATGGAAATCGCCATATACAGTACCTTATAAATTAGGAATACAATCTCCAAAAACTAGGGTCAATGTTCAAGCAAAACGGAAACATGAGGATAAAAATCTTCAAAAGCATCTTTGCTGCCGTCAACTTAGCGCTAATTTCTGGAGGATTAATTAGTTGTGCTGTTGAAGTACCACAGCCACTTGCACCAACAGAGCAACAAAAACCAGTCGTACAACCTAACCAACAGCCTAACCAGAACGACAAAGATGATGATGACAGAGATGGCGATCGCAAAGATGATAAACACGATGAGAAAGACGAGAAAGACGATAACGATTAAATAAAGGCAAAACTATAACCTTGGGTTTCCATTTATGCTTATCCCACAAACTTCTACTTCCCTCGCCGATTGTTTACGCCTCCGACGGCAAAAATTAGCAAACCTCATTAAGTTTCCCGTAATTCTGTGGTCTGGTAGCAACAGTCCCCGCAACTTTCCAGCAAATCCTTTTCCGTTTCGCGCTAACAGTCATTTCCTCTATTTTGCTGGACTACCATTATCAAATGCGGCAATTCGTTTAGAAGGGGGCAAGCTAGAACTATTCATGGACGATCCATCACCTAGCAGCACCCTTTGGCATGGAGAAATGCCAACGCGCAATGAAATAGCCCAGAAGATTGGGGCAGATGTGGCAGGGCCAATGACAGAATTAGAGTCTTGGGTAGAAGATGCTGTCACACTTGCTGTACAAGATGCAGCGACATGGACGCAACAATCGCAGCTATTAAATAGATGGGTTTTACCCCAAAGTCCTCCCCAAGGAATTGACTTAGATTTAGCTAAAGCGATCGCTTCTATCCGCCTCACTCACGACGAAGCTGCATTAACCGAGTTGCGAAAAGCTGCTGCTGTCACTGTTGAAGCACACAAAGCTGGGATGGCAGCAACACCTCAAGCCAAACTAGAAGCAGAAGTTCGCGCAGCGATGGAAGGGGTAATTATTGCCCACAATATGACCACCTCTTACAACAGTATTGTCACCGTTCACGGCGAAGTTTTGCATAACGAACACTATCACCACCCCTTGCAACCAGGTGATTTACTACTTGCCGATGTTGGCGCTGAAACTGAGATGGGTTGGGCAGGTGATGTAACTCGCACATGGCCAGTTTCCGGTAAGTTTTCATCTACCCAGAGAGATATTTATAATGTAGTGCTGGCGGCTCATGATGCTTGCATTGCCAAAATACAGCCTGGTGTAGAGTATGAGGATATTCACCTATTAGCTGCCACGGTTATAGCTGAAGGTTTAGTAGAGTTAGGCATTTTCCAAGGAAATCCCCAATATTTAGTAGAGATGGATGCCCACGCGCTGTTTTTCCCTCATGGTATCGGTCATCTACTGGGTTTAGATGTCCATGATATGGAAGATTTGGGAGATTTAGCAGGGTATGAAGAAGGACGCAAAAGGAGCGATCGCTTTGGCTTAAGCTACCTCCGCTTAAATCGTCCCCTGCGTCCGGGAATGTTGGTAACAATTGAACCTGGTTTTTATCAAGTACCAGCAATTTTAAATGATGCGAATCTGCGCTCAAAATATCAAAATGTAGTGAATTGGCAGCGTTTAACCGAATTTGCCGATGTGCGCGGAATTCGCATTGAAGATGATGTTTTAGTTACGGCAGAAGGTAGCGAAGTTTTAACAACCGCATTACCGAATGATGCCGATACTATAGAAAATTTAGTAGGTCGTTAATCTAGCCTTTAAAAGTGGTAAAAATTTTGGTCAATAACTCTTTAACCTCTTTACTCTGTGTTCTCTGCGCCTCTGTGGTTCAAAAAGTTATAAACCGCAGAGTCACAGAGAGCGCTGAGAAAAAATAAGAGATTTTACGAGTCACCTTGAAAGGGCTAGTCGCTAATCTGTCCATAATGCTTTGTTAAGTCAGGATGTTACCTAATGATAAAAAACCCCATAGGATTACTACTCAACGGAGTTATTGTCAGCTTCGGACTATTGCCATTATTAGCTCAAGCACAGCAGCCAGTATCGTTTTCTGATGCTCAAGTTGCGGCGATGGTAGAAGCATTGCGACAGGCTGCACCGCAAACAAAAAATCCCAACGATGGATATTACAGCGAATGGCAAGTGAAACCAGAAACCCTCAAAGGCTGGACAAGAACTTGTCTCAAACGAGAACTAACACCGACACAGTTTGAAAACAATCCTGCGATCGCTCGCCAAGTTGTCTCTTGCATTACCCGCCGTGAGTTAACCAATCAGTTCCGCGCCACCAACAATAATGAAATTGCATCTGTGCGTGGCGCAGCTTGTTGGTGGATGACTGGTAGCTATACAGGTTGCAACAAAGGTTTCACTGCTGAGTATGTGCAAAAAGTTGTCCGTTTTTACCAACAACAGCGTTCAAAACCGACAGCAACTCAATCATAAAATTTCATCAAAGTGCCTAACGCACCCCTATTTAACACGGTGCGTTACGCTATCGCTAACATACGCAATAGAACTCATATTTGATTGCGTGAAAAAGCCCTGTACAACTCAAAAAGCCTTCTTTCCTATTGCCTCTTGCCTATTGCCTATTGCCTATTGCCTTCCCACGTAAGTATAGCTACGCTACGCGAACCAAAATCAAACCAGATTCCTATATTTAAGATTTACTTTATAAATAGTCTCTCAACCTAATAATCTGAAAAATAAAGAAGGGAATACTAAAAGTAGGTATTTCAGTTTCTTTATACTTTATGATAACAAACAGTCCTGAAACGTCGAACTTATTAGACCTGCAAGAGTGTCACAAACAGCTACAGTTAACGGTTCAGTACCAAAAAATATTGGCGAGAATTCTGGCTAAGATTCGCGCATCTGTAAACATAGAATCCTTATGTTCAACTTCTTGTCAAGATATTTGTCGGCAATTAAAGATTGAGCGAGTTGCAATCTACCGCTTCAACACTGACTGGAGCGGTAGTTTTATTAATCGTTTTGGCTTTGCAGAGCATCCTTGGGATGCATTGACTGCCTTTGGACAGGACTTGGTGTGGGAAGATTCGCATTTGCAAGAAACTCAGGGAGGGCGATATCGCAAAAATGAGCCGTTTTCTGTGGCTGACATTTACGATGCAGGGCACGCTCGTTGTCATATTGAAGTATTAGAACAGTTTCAGATTCGGGCCTATGCGATCGCACCGATTTTTATTGGTGCAAAATTATGGGGAATGCTGGCAGCCTATCAACACTCCGCTCCTCGCCAATGGTGGCCTCACGAAGTTGAATTCTTCGCCCAAGCTGCCAGCCATCTCGGTGTGGCAATGCAGCAGGCAGAAACCCTAGAACAAACTAAACAACGCACAGCAGAACTGCAAGATGCGATCGCACGGCAACGTGCCTTAACGGAAGTAGTAGGAAATATTCGCTCCTCTGTAAATACCAAAATTATTCTAGACACTGCCTGTCAAGAACTCTGCAAACTCCTGAAGTTAGAGCGGGCAGCAATTTACCGCTTCAATGAAGACTGGAGCGGCGAATTTGTCAGCCAATTCGGGATGGTAGAGGCACAGTGGGATAGAATCCATCCCTTTGGCAAAAATCTCGTTTGGCAAGATACCCACCTCCAAGAAACGAAAGGTGGACGCTACCGCAATAACGAAAGTTTTGTTGTTAACGACATCTACCAAGCCGGACACTCGCGTTGTCACATCGATATTCTGGAGCAATTCAAGATTCGGGCATATACTTTAGCACCCATCTTCATCGGCCCAAAACTGTGGGGACTGATAGCAGCCTATCAACACTCCGGGCCGCGTCAATGGGCAAATTACGAAGTAGAGTTCCTCGGACAGGTAGGGGCACAATTGGGAGTCGCGATTCAGCAAGCCGAGAATTTGGCTCAGTCGAAACAACAAGCAGTTGCTCTCAAAGATGCGATCGCTCGTCAACGGGCACTAACTGAAGTAGTCGGTAAAATTCGCTCCTCTCTCAATATTGATTTAATCCTAAAAACTACTTGCCAAGAAGTGTGCAAACTGCTGCGAGTTGAGCGAGTTGGCGTTTATCGCTTCAATGAAGATTGGAGTGGCGAATTCGTGAGTAATTTCGGCATGGTTGAGGCACAGTGGGACAGCATCAATCCCTTTGGCAAAAATCTCGTTTGGGAAGATACCCACCTCCAAGAAACCAAAGGCGGACGCTACCGCAACAATGAAAATTTTGCTGTAGAGGATATTTACCAAGCTGGGCACTCGCGCTGTCACCTCGAGATTTTGGAGCAGTTCAAGATTCGCGCTTATGCGTTAACCCCAATTTTTGTAGGACGGAATTTGTGGGGATTGCTGGCTGCCTATCAACATTCTGCACCGCGCCAGTGGGATAGTGTGGAAGTGGAATTTTTGGGACAGGTTGCTAGCCAACTGGGAGTAGCACTGCAAAGTTCTCAAATGGTGACTCAAATTCAAACTCGCGCTGATGAACTGCAACAATCGGCTGAACAGCGCCGGATTTTATTTGATTTGGTCGTCAAAATTCGAGAATCGTTGGATTTAGAGACAATCCTTAAGACTACAGTACAGGAAGTGCGGCGATCGCTGAATACAGATCGAGTCGGCATCTTCCGCTTCGATCCGAACGTCGGTTTTTGCAGTGGTGAATTTATTGCTGAAGATGTGTTACCCAAATTCGATTCTGCTCTCGCTGTGAAGGTGCAAGATTATTGCTTTGGCGATCAATATGCACCGCAATATCGCCAAGGGCAAGTACAAGTTATATCTGATGTCAACAGCGTTGGCTCCAAAGTTCCTCATCTGGATGTGATTGAGCGATTCCAAGTCAAAGCACAGATTATTGTGCCATTGATGGAAGGTGATGAATTGTGGGGATTGTTGTGTATTCACCAATGCACCCATACACGTCATTGGGAAGAAGCTGAATTGGAATTTGTCACCCAAGTGGCGGCTCAACTGAGTGTAGCGCTACGTCAAGCCAACTTGTTTCAACAATCTAGTTTGCTGGGTCAAACTCGTGAAGAAGCGAATCAACTGGCGCAGACTCTGAATGAACTGCGGACTGCCCAAATGCAAATTATCCACGCTGAAAAAATGGCCAGCTTGGGGCAACTGGTAGCGGGAGTTGCCCATGAAATTAATAACCCGATTAATTTCATCCACGGCAACTTAGAACACGCCCACCAATACACGCAAGAATTGCTTCGCTATGTGCAGCTTTATTGGCATCATTATCCTGATGCCGCACCAGAAATCAAAGAGTTTTTCAAAAAAGCCGAAATAGAGTATTTGGTCGACGACTTACCTAAATTATTCCAATCCATGCAGGTTGGCACTGAGCGGATTTGTGAAATTGTCACCTCTTTACGGAACTTCTCACGTTTAGACGAAGCCGATTTCAAGCCAGCAAACATTCATGAAGGCATCGACAGTACATTGATGATTTTGCAAAACCGCTTGAAGCCTTCAGGTGATAGCCTCACCATTCATGTGAGCAAAGATTATGGTAAGTTACCTCTGATAGAATGCTATCCCGGTCAGTTGAATCAGGTATTTATGAATTTGCTGTCCAATGCCATTGATGCTTTAGAAGAACGAATCACGCAGGAATCTTCTGAAGGACTGGCAAAAAACCCCAGCAAAATCCGAATTTCTACCTCCCTGCTCAATAAAGACTGGATTGTGATTTGCATAGCCGACAACGGACTCGGCATAGATGAAAAAGTCCTCTCTCGACTGTTCGATCCATTTTTTACTACCAAGGTTGTCGGTAAAGGCACAGGACTGGGACTATCTATCAGCTACCAGATAGTAACAGAGAAACATAACGGCAAAATCTACTGCCAATCTGAACTTGGCAAAGGTACAGAGTTTGTGGTTGAGTTGCCGATTCGTCAAGTTACAACTAAAAAATCAGTAGCTAGTTAAGGGGTTAGACCAGGAATAAGCAAAGAGGCAAAGTGATGATTTTTGCCGACTCACTTGACAAATTATCACTCGGCACACAGTACTGCTTTGGTAGCAGTTGTATTACATAATTGCTTTACCTTTTCGGCAACCCAATCAACGCGATCTTTTCCCCAAAATCTCTCGCCTTCGACTACCCAAGTCGGGACTCCGGGACAGCCAAACTGTTCGTATTCTGCCAAAGCTGCCACTGCTGCTTGTTTGGCTGCTTCCCCGTAGATTAACTCAAGAATGCGATCGCCATTCAACCCAACATCATCTGCAACTTTCCTAATCACAGACTCATCGTTAACATCAAGTAAATCGATGTAGGTCGCTCGAAAAAAAGCTGTATCAAGCAGATGCTCCTTTCCAGTTCCACAAGCAGCGTAATAAGCTCTTGCAGGAAGTTCTTCCCGACCAAATTTCATTTGCTCCCAGCGCTTGACCCACCGACCAAATTCTTCAACTTCTTTGAGCCGAATTTCAATACCGTACTTTTTCGCCCACCGCAAACAATCTTCTTTGTGATACGACGATAACAGGGTGCTTTCACTTCGTCCTTGTAAATCAGCTACCTTTATACCTCGCTCTTTTGGTATGTAAATTGGTCGTCGTTCAATATCAACAAGTAAACCCTGAATGCTTTTTCGGCAAGAGCAATACCAATATATGAATTTGACGAATAGTATATCGAGTATGAATATACTTTGATTCGCTGCGACATCTGTCTAAATTAACTCGCTATTTTGATATTAAATTTTGCTTTTAACCCATTGGCGAAATTCTTTAACTAATTCCAAATAATCTTTTTCTCCCACCTGCTCTAAAAAATTAGAAATCTCTGTTAATGGCAAATGAGGAAACGCTAAACTTTGGTCAACAGCTATATATTGATCATTTCGTAAGATATTTATACTAAAAATAGTGCCATCATAACGCCAAATCTCTGGTACACCCATATCAGCATAGACTTGAAAACGATTTTTGGAACTGCTGGTAATATCAATTTCCACTACCAAATCTGGCGGCGGATCTTGTTGCAAATTAATTCTTTTTTTCCCCTTAATGAACTTAACATTTTTAATGTAAAAGCATTCATCTGGTTCTGCACCACTCAGTTCTGGAAGTTTGAAAGTAGTAGAACCAAGGGGCTGAATCCTAACTTCTAGTTCTTCCGCTAGAGTTTCGACAAATCGACCCACAATTTTTTTATAACTTTCATGTTCGGGTGAAGGAACCATGATTTCTAAAGTACCTCGATTGTAAGTAAGCCGGAGACGGCGACTAGCACTAAGTTCAGTTAACAAGTTCTCATAAGTTTGCCAACTGATACCCGATAAGTGGATGATTTCTGTGGGTTGAAGCAGTGTGTTGCTAGTCATAGCGATATGTAATGTAGGTTCTCGCTGTACAATAGCCTTTCTTGCCCTCATTGTACTTTAGACCTCTCCAGAATGAATGTAGAGACGTAGCAGTGCTACGTCTCTACAAAGGTTGTGGATAACGCATATTCAATAAAGGTAGGTATCTGTTTGCTACAGTCGCGGTGAAAACTACTAAGCTGGTAAATAGCACGTTTAAAATTTAGCGGAAATTCGGAATCGCATTTATCGGCGGTTCAAGATTCCTCATTGGCGAACTACCTGTAATTACATTATGTTTGATGCTCTATCTGACCGTTTAGAAGCCGCCTGGAAAAAACTGCGGGGACAGGACAAAATTTCTCAATCCAACATTCAAGATGCATTGCGCGAAGTGCGCCGCGCCTTGTTGGAGGCAGATGTCAATCTCCAGGTAGTCAAAGATTTTATTAGCGAAGTCGAAGCCAAAGCCCAGGGAGCCGAGGTAGTTACCGGCGTGCGACCTGACCAACAGTTCATCAAAATTGTTCACGATGAACTGGTGGAGGTGATGGGAGAAGAAAATGTTCCGATCGCAGAAGCTAAGGAAAAGCCTACTATTGTGTTGATGGCTGGTTTGCAAGGTACTGGTAAAACCACAGCTACCGCTAAGTTAGCCTTACATTTGAGAAAATTAGATCGTAGCTGTTTGTTGGTGGCGACAGACGTATATCGCCCAGCAGCGATCGACCAGTTGCTGACGTTGGGTAAGCAAATTGATGTACCAGTATTTGAACTAGGAAGCGACGCAGATCCCGTAGAAATTGCTCGCCAGGGCGTAGAACGCGCTAGGGCAGAAGGTGTAAACACAGTAATTATTGATACTGCTGGTCGCCTGCAAATTGACGAAGATATGATGGCGGAATTAGCCCGCATCAAAGCAACTGTCCAACCCCATGAAACTCTTTTGGTGGTGGACGCGATGACTGGTCAAGAGGCAGCAAATCTGACTCGCACCTTCCATGAGCAGATCGGAATTACTGGGGCAATTCTCACCAAGATGGATGGTGATAGCCGTGGTGGTGCAGCGCTGTCAGTGCGAAAGATTTCGGGAGCGCCGATTAAATTTGTGGGCGTGGGTGAGAAAGTCGAGGCACTGCAACCCTTTTACCCCGATCGCATGGCATCGCGGATTTTGGGAATGGGCGATGTGCTAACTCTAGTAGAAAAAGCCCAGGAAGAGTTCGATTTAGCAGATGCTGAGAAAATGCAGGAGAAAATCCTGTCAGCAAAATTTGACTTTACTGACTTTCTTAAGCAGTTGCGGATGCTGAAGAACATGGGTTCTCTGGGAGGCTTCATCAAGATGATCCCAGGAATGAACAAGCTTTCAGACGACCAACTCAAGCAGGGAGAAACCCAGCTTAAGCGCTGTGAGGCCATGATTAACTCCATGACTCGCCAAGAACGCCACGACCCCGATTTATTAGCCAGTTCTCCTAGCCGACGGCGACGCATTGCTGCTGGCTCCGGCTATAGAGAGTCAGATGTGACTAAACTGGTGGGTGATTTCCAAAAAATGCGATCGCTCATGCAGCAAATGGGTCAAGGTGGTTTCCCTGGAATGCCGGGAATGTTCGGCGGTGGCGGCGGTATGGGCAACGCCTTCGCAGGTGCAGGTAATCGTCCCGCAGCCCCCGGATGGCGGGGTTATGGTGGTGATGCAGGCACGAAAAAGAAAAAAACCAAAGAGAAAAAGAAAAAAGGGTTCGGCAATCTTTAATTATTGGGCATTGGGCATGGGGCATAGGGCATTGGTAATTTACAAATGACAAATGACAAATGACCAATGACAAATGACTAATAGCAGCAAATGCTAGGCAGTGCTAAAATTAGCATTTCGACCTCAGAATTTATCAGCAGAGGAAACTAACCCTCAATTTCTCGGCAATAGCCAGATTTAGGTTGCTTCCTCACCCACTAGTTGGTAACTAATATCTAAACAGGAGAACGATTCTTCAACATGATCAAACTGCGCTTGAAGCGATTCGGTAAAAAACGGGAAGCAAGTTACCGCATTGTCGCCATTAACAACCTCGCTCGCCGTGATGGCCGTCCCCTAGAAGAATTGGGATTTTATAACCCCAGAACTGATGAAGTGCGATTAGACGTTCCCGGTATCGTCAAGCGACTACAACAAGGCGCTCAACCCACTGACACCGTACGTCGCATTCTAGTAAAAGCTAATGTTTTTGAACAGGTCAGTGCAACAACAGCCGCATCATAATTTCGGAACAAAATTGCCAACAGCCAGTCCCAACTATGTTGATCTGGTTCGGTTTTTGGTGCAGCCATTTTTGGAATCTCCAGAGACTTTAAGTGTCGATTGTGAAATTTCTCAGGCCCTAAACCGGGTTTGGGTTCGCATCGCCTTTGAAAGCACAGATAAAGGGAAAGTGTTTGGTCGAGGGGGACGCAATATTCAGGCGATTCGTACAGTAATTGCCGCAGCCGCAGCCGCAGCTGGGCAATCAGCATACCTGGATATCTACGGCAGTACCACTCCGGGCCGCGAAGGTATGTCTTTTGATGAAGACACAGAAGAGCGATCGCCACCGCCGACTAGAAGAGAAGTGCGTGGAAATGATGGGCCTAAACCCATTGTTAAACCCCGCCTCCGCTAGGTTAAAACTAGAGAGCAAATCTGAGCGGTTGTAGTTACCTCCGCTCAGAATTTTTGTAAAGATAGAAAGTAGCAAAAAGATTTTTGGATATTTTTTTGAACTATTTAGAACTAGAGGCGTAAATCTGTACGTCTCTACGGCAGATTCATTTGTTGCAAATATTTTTCTAAAATGTAAGTAAAAAGCGTAATTTCGTTTTTAGCGAAAAAATATTAACCTTTGTCAAAAATAGATCCTTACGAATTAAAAAATACTATGGCAGGTGCTTTAACAATTCAGCTGCCGAATGTTGCTAGTGCGATCGCTCTTGGAGGAGATAGAGAAGAAAATCTCAAAATCCTATCTCGGCAAACAGGAGCTAATCTAGTGCTACGCGGACAGGAATTAGTGATTTCTGGTACTCAAGAGCAAATCGATCTGGCTTCTCGATTGGTGCGATCGCTTGAAGACCTTTGGATTAAAGGCAATACCATCACTAGTGCCGATATTTTAACAGCCCGTCAAGCCATAGATAGCGATCGGCAAGGGGAACTGCAAGATTTACAGCGAGATGTCCTTGCCAAAAGTCGCAGGGGCGAAGAAGTCCGTGCTAAAACCTTTCGCCAGCGTCAATATATCGACGCACTCCGTAGGCGCGATCTTACCTTTGGTATTGGGCCTGCTGGTACTGGGAAGACTTATCTCGCCGTTGTTGTCGCCGTACAAGCACTCCTTGCTAACCAAGTTGAAAAGCTAATTTTAACTCGCCCTGCCGTTGAAGCCGGTGAAAAACTCGGTTTTTTGCCTGGAGACTTGCAGCAGAAAGTTAATCCCTATCTTCGCCCACTTTACGATGCTATTTATGAATTCATCGACCCAGAAAAAGTACCCAGTTTAATGGAACGTGGTGTAATTGAAGTCGCGCCACTTGCCTATATGCGGGGACGCACCCTCAATAACGCCTTTATCATTGTCGATGAAGCTCAAAATACTACACCCGCTCAGATGAAAATGGTTTTAACTCGTTTGGGCTTCCGTTCGCGGATGGTGATTACAGGCGATATGACACAAACTGATTTACCACTTCACCAACAATCAGGTTTAGGAGTGGCTTTACAAATTTTAAAACACGTTGAAGGCATTGCTTTTTGCGAATTTTCCCAAAAAGATGTTGTGCGCCATCCGCTAGTTCAGCGCATTGTCGCTGCTTATGAACAATACGAAAAATAGTCATTTGTCATTTGTCATTTGTCATTTGTCATTGGTCAAAAAACTGAGAATGGATAGCAATTTATGAGTACTACTTTGAAAGAATTTTTAGAAGCTTGTGAGACTTTAGGAACTTTGCGTCTAATTGTTACTAGTAGCGCGGCTGTATTAGAAGCACGAGGCAAGATTGAAAAGCTATTTTATGCAGAATTACCAAAGGGTAAGTATGCAAATATGCACACTGAAGGCTTTGAATTTCATTTGAATATGGACAAAATTATTCAGGTAAAATTTGAAACGGGTGAAGCGAAGAGGGGTAATTTTACAACCTATGCCATTCGGTTTTTAGATGATAAACATGAGTCTGCTTTAAGCCTATTTTTGCAATGGGGTAAACCGGGAGAATATGAACCAGGACAGGTGGAAGCTTGGGAGACTCTAAAAGAGAAGTATGGGGAAGTTTGGCAACCTTTACCAGTAGAAATTTAAAGCTAAACTGATAGGGGTGCAGGAAATCGGATATCTGCACCGAACTGCTCCACATTAACGCTGCGATGAATCGGTAAAACATATTCTAAATTTTCGTGAGGGCGGGGAATAATATGATAAGAAATCAGCTCGCCGCCGTTAACTCGCAGCACCGCCTTTAATCCTACTGTCACCGCCACATTTACCTCGCCTACAACCCCCCGAATTAACACGGTAATTCGTCCCAAATCAGTATTTTCATAACCAATAAGGGTTACACGGGCAGCTTTACACATAGCATCTCCTACTTCCACTGCTGTGGGAACGCCATAAACTTCAATCATGCCTAGTTGCCAATGTCATGCTATAACCATAATTTGGGATTGTAAGGTAAAATATTTTACTACAAAGTTTTAATTTTTTACACAAACTTACTTAATTTTTAATCTTAAATACAAAACTGCTAATGCTTACAATCAAGGCGATTTGGAGTTTTTGCTTGCTGCTTTTATTCCTTTTGTGGGGTGGCGATGCTCTTGCAGGAGAGTTATCTGAACGGTTAACCAATTTTCCCCAGTGGGAAAAATTAACTTCAGTACAACCGGCTTCGGGTGATTTGGTTTACCCGGAATGGATGTCTGGTTCTTGGCAAGTTACAAGCACTTTGGTAGATTTAGCAGCACCTTTAGCACCAGATATCGTAACTCCAGGGTTTGAAGGTAATCGCCAACAATTAAATCAGCCTGTGAGTTTTATAGTAAGATTTGTAAAGGCTCAACCACATATATCCAGTTTAAAAATATTTCCTCAGATAGATAACAAATCTTCAAGCTTAGTAGCAGATAGAGCGTTTAATAGTTTGAATTTGGCACGGGCTTATTTAGGGGATGAAGCAGTGTTATCAGTCAAAGTAGATCCAGATTCACCTAATCGTCAGATTACATTCTTGCGTAGCAGTCGCCAACTAGTTTCCATTGTGACTGCACGGGCTACAGAAACTCTTCCTGATGGCAAGTTCATCACCACAGAAGTGTTTCAACAATTATTCAAAGGTGGTTCACGCCCCTATTTAAACTCTGTAGAATCTACCACTGCTTATCATAAACTTCCAATAGCGAATCCGGCGATTGAGGCAGATCAAGTTACTGCTGTCTATCTTTCACCTCAAGATCCAGATTACTTTAAAGCTGGTTCTCGACCAGTTGCTCTTTATCGCTATCGCCTAGAATTTGTCCCAGCGCAAATGTCTAGCACTCAAAAGCCATGATTTCAACCTAATAGACCTTGACTAACTTGTATTACACTTGTAGTATATAAATTCCAAGCTCACGATCGCGCTCTTGGACGGTGTGCATCATGGCCAAATTTCAAGATATTGTCAATTACTTTCGCTCTTACTGGAAGCAGAGTGTTTTTAGTATTACAGCATCTAGCATTTACGAAGTTATTGATTTAGCTGTACCTTACGCAATCGGGCAGATTTTAAACGTTTTGTCTGCTCAACCATTGGATAAACCACTTCAAAGTGCGATCGCAACTTTTTCTGACATCACCAATTACCCAGTTAATAAAACTCTATCTTTGGGTGTATTACTGGGTTTAATTTTCGTTGTCACGGTAGTCAGAGCGCCCACACAACCTTGGTTAAGCAATTGGTTTCATTGGGATATAGCCTTTAGGTCGCGTCGAGAAAAAAATGAAACAGCGATCGCTAAAGTTCTGACTCTCCCACTAGAATTTTATGATGAAAATAACCCTGGACGCATTGCTGGAAGAGTAGCTAGAGGTATTTCCAACCACACTTTTAGTTACCCTGAAATTGCCGGACAGTTGATTCCAAAACTGGCTCGTGTGCTGGGGATTTTTGTGTTTATCTTGTTCATTGAATGGCGGATTGCAATTTTATATCTTATTTCCTTTGTAATTATTCTCAGTTTCAGCTTGAAGAGTTTACAACAGCTAATTAGGTACGAAAGTCGGCTGGATAAATACGGAGAGGATACAGAAAGCCGCACTTCTGAATTAATCACCAATATTAAAACGGTGAAAGCATTTGCTACAGAAGCTAGGGAACTGAAGCGGCAAAAGCAACGTTTGGATCGTGAACTATTGGTGCTTGATTATCGCATCCACAAAGGTTATACGATACTGGGTACTTGGCAAAGAACTGTAATTCAGTTTTGTGTGTTTACAATTTTGGGTTTGACTTTAGCAGCAACAGTAAATGGGAGAATTTCTCTCGGTCACTTTGTCATGACCTTAACTCTTTCTAGTATGGCTTATGCCGAATTAGAACCTATTAGTAGCTTGGCAGAAGTTTTTGCCCGTCGTTATTCTCCCATGCTGCGGTTTCACGAATTTCTGCAAGAGCCAACTGCATCTGATTCAGCTACTCTTTTAGAAGAGAGGAACCAGACAGAATCACCTTATAAATTTACTGGAAAAGTTGAGTTATCGCACCTCAGTTTTGGATATGATGCCAAGCGTAAAGTTTTGCAAGATATTAACTTGTTGATTGAGCCATACCAAACAGTGGCATTAGTGGGGCGTTCCGGTTCTGGTAAGTCTACTTTAGTGAAATTGCTGTTGCGATATTTCGAACCTCAAGAAGGCCAAATTTTGATTGATGGTCAAGATATTCGGACTTTGGATGTGGGTAAGTATAGACGGAGATTAGCGATCGTTCACCAAGAAGTAGATGTTTTCAACGGTACGATATTGGATAATCTCACCTACGGCAGACCAAATGCTAGTTTGGAGGAGGTTCAGGAAGCTTGTAGAATTGCCAGAGTCGATGAAGTAGTGCAGCACTTACCTAAAGGTTATTACACCGTTGTTGGGGAAAGAGGTGTCAGGTTATCTGGAGGACAAAGACAGCGCTTGGGAATTGCAAGGGCGTTGCTAGTGAAACCAGACGTGCTGATTTTTGACGAAGCCACCTCTAGCTTAGATTATGAGTCTGAGCGTTCAATTCAGCTAGCGATGCGATCGATTCAGGGTACTTGCACCACTATTGTGATTGCCCACCGTTTAAGTACAGTGCGGGAAGCAGATAAAATTGTAGTTCTGGAGCAAGGAAAGATTGTAGAAGTGGGTAGCCACGATGAACTCTTGCATCAAGAAGGCATTTACCGCCGCTTGCACTCGCTGCAAGAAACAGGAGAACTCCTAAGTTAGAGGACATAATATTTTGGATTTTGGATTTGAGATTGACTCTATGAATTAATCCGCTTGATTAAATCGACTTTATTAACAGTAAGGTCGATTTTTTTTAATTATAATTAACAGTATTATATTACTACTAATTGATCTATATCTAATAGCTTACGATAAAAGTTTGTAAGTTAATATCTATATATTCCAATACGCTTGGGTTAAGCGCTATTTGTACAAGAACGTGGGTTTTAAGACGCGATAAATCGCCGTCTCTACAAGTGTTTTGGGCTTATCTGAACTGTATTGCTATATATTCTATAAAATATTAAAATTATCTCATAATAAGATTTACTATAAAAGATGGTAGGAAGAAACTATCAATAGTAGCCTCTTAATAATCATTATAAATTATTGAATATTTAATTTTTTGAAAGTCTCAATTAGAATTAGCTATCCTCACATTAGTACAAGGAATTGGCTATTTCTTAAAGTTTTTATTGAGATGTTAAAAACCAAGTACAGCATTTAACTAATTCGTAGCGAGTTAAATTTGGCAAGACTCTGTGCCCCTACCCTGCGCGAAGGCAAAGCGCTTATGCACTTACCTTTGCTATCTAGTGCGTTTAAAAACGCTACGATTTCACACAAAACGGTACTAAGATTTACTCTTATCTGCTTCTTTCTGCGCCGCCTCACTATATTTTTTATATAGTTGAGTCCGAATTTTAGCTTCCTGATAACGGCTGTGGTTTTGTGGCACCCTACTCATTAAATCTGAAGCTCGTTGCCACTTAGCAGCGATCTCTAGCCATTGAGTTGAGCTTGTGGCTGTTTTACCAGATGTAGAAGCTTGATTGGCAATTCGCACAGATATTGCAAATGGGTCATCAGATGGCTCATCAAAGCTATTGCTAGGAACACGAGATGGTGCTTGGGCTTTTCTCTGGTTAGTATTTTCTGTAGTTAAAGATTTGGAAGTTTGTGGTTGCATTAGGTTTTTCAGTTTATCACCTAGCTGGGCATAAACAATCCAACTAAGCAACAACAGTGAGCATAAACCAGCTGCTGCTAATACCTTGGTTTTAGGTTTATTACTGTGTTTTTCTTTGTTAATAAGTACCAAAGGACGAGAGACTTGAGTTTTAGGAAAATTTGGTTTTCCTAGGTCAGCTTGAGCTTCTGTAAAATCTTTAATTAGTTGCTTTACAATATTAGGCTGAATTAAGGCGATTTCCTGTGACCAGAGCAATTGGTTGTCGCGATCGCTATCTATCTCTTTTAACCATAGTAATTGTTGTTCTCGAACAATCCGACTGTTGATATTGACTCGGCGAATGTGACGCGGGGCAATAGACTCAAGAATTTGCTGGATTTGTTCTACGAGGGAAGATTGCTCAAGTTGCTCTATCCTAGCCGCCTCGCACAGAAGTTGTAAGACACCATCAGAAAAAATGGCTCTAGTTCTGACACCAGATTTGGCTAGCTTTTCATTTAATAACTGAATAATCGCAGCAACGCTCCCTTGGTGAGCTTGCCAACCGATATCGTTTATCCTGTCTACCATCTGAGGTTTGGTGATAACTCTTCCACCCTGACTGATTAACGTATTCATTAATTTAGGGACTCTTTTCTACTGACCTTGATCTTGTCTTCGATTTTACGAGTAAAAAGATGAGTTGCCAAATAAAATCATAAAAGTCGAGCCTCCCTTCTCGGTTTGGTAAAGATGCTCGATCGCGCTCAGTTAATTTAACACTCCCACGCTTAAAAAGCGTAAGATTCTTGAACTGAAACTGCGCTTTTAGGTTAACGCCGATGCTGGCGGACGAGCTACCTGTTTGACATACTACATTATGATGTCTTTTCGCGATCGCATAAACTCAAGTTAAGTTAGCTAAATACTATCAGGATCGACACCAAGGGATATTTAATGGCCAGTCGCTTCTCTGTAAAAGGCTACGCCGACTCCAACGCCTCTACACAACTACTTCCTTCAACCTTTCCAACTGCGATTCTGCATATCTTGCTTGCGATTGGGCTTATTCCCTGGTTAATCTTTCCTGTTTCAGAGACACTTTCGCTGATATTTCTGGAAGTGTCATCCTGTCAGATATTAATCGCAAAGGAAACAAAATAGCTGTATCAGGATAAATTTGTGAGTCATTCTCGCTTTTTTTGCCTTTTTATCAGAATGGCAAGACTATTTAGTACAGCGATCGCTACATTAGAAGATATATATAAATAAAAATCATTGTTGATTTTTCGTTCGCAGTTCACACAAAACCATGAGTGCAAGTACCATTATTTCCGACAATCCCCTACTTCAAGGCGTTGGTTTACCTCCCTTTGCAGAGATTAAACCAGAACGAGTAGTACCAGCCTTCAATCAGTTGTTGGCAGAACTTGAGCAGCAGCTTGCCACCTTAGAAGCTAGTGTACAGCCTACTTGGAGTGGTTTAGTAGAACCCTTAGAAAAGCTGACAGAACGGCTTACCTGGAGTTGGGGGGTGGTGAATCATTTAATGGGTGTTAAAAATAGCCCGGAACTGCGCGAAGCTCATGAAATCGTACAGCCACTAGTCGTACAATTTATTAACAAGCTCGGTCAAAGTCAACCTATCTACAATGCTTTTAAAGCACTCCGTACCAGTGACAATTGGGCAACTTTAGAATTAGCCCAACAGCGCATTGTAGAAGCCGCCATTCGAGATGCAGAACTTTCTGGTGTTGGCTTAGAAGGAGAGGTAAGAGAGCGTTTCAACGCCATACAGATGGAGTTAGCAGAACTTTCTACCAAATTTTCTAACCATGTACTTGATGCCACGAAAGCCTTCAGCTTAACCCTGACAACACAAGCGGAAATTGAAGGTTTACCACCAAGCTTAGTGAGTCTAGCAGCCCAAGTTGCTCGTGCAGCAGGCGAAAGTAACGCTACACCAGAAAATGGCCCTTGGCGGATTACTTTAGACTTCCCCAGCTATGGCCCTTTCATGCAGCACAGCACCCGGCGAGATTTGCGTGAAAAGCTCTACAAAGCTCATATCACCCGCGCTTCTACTGGCGATTTAGATAACAACCCCTTAATTGAGCGCATTTTGAAGTTGCGCCAAGAACTCGCAGATATATTAGGCTTTAAAAGTTTTGCTCAATTGAGTCTGGCTAGTAAAATGGCTCCTAATGTTGAGGCAGTCAACGCCCTATTAGAAGAACTACGCCATGCTAGTTATGATGCTGCTGTCAAAGACTTGGTAGAACTCAAAGCTTTTGCAGCAGCACAGGGAGCAGCAGAAGCTGAGGATTTAAAACACTGGGATATCAGCTTTTGGGCAGAACGCCAACGAGAAGCAAAATTTGCCTTTACTGCTGAAGAATTGCGTCCCTACTTTCCGCTTCCCCAAGTGTTAGACGGCTTATTTGGATTAGTCAAGCGTCTGTTTGGTGTTACTGTCACTTCTGCCGATGGTCAAGCCCCAGTCTGGCATGAGGATGTGCGTTATTTCCAAATTGCTGACGAAACTGGTTCTCCCATAGCCTACTTCTACTTAGACCCTTACAGCCGTCCAGCAGAAAAACGCGGTGGTGCTTGGATGGATGTGTGCATCAATCGGGCCAAAATCACTGAAAATGGTGTCACTACCATCCGCTTACCTGTAGCTTATTTGGTGTGTAATCAAAGTCCTCCCGTAGATGGTAAACCTAGTTTGATGACCTTCTATGAAGTAGAAACTTTGTTCCACGAGTTTGGTCATGGATTGCACCATCTGCTTACTAAGGTTGATTATCCCGGAGCCGCAGGCATCAATAATGTGGAGTGGGATGCAGTGGAATTACCTAGTCAGTTTATGGAAAACTGGTGCTATGAGCGAACCACTTTCTTTGGAATGGCGAAGCATTATGAAACTGGTGAAGCCCTACCGGAGCATTATTATCAAAAGCTGCTAGCGGCGCGTAATTATATGAGTGGTACTGCTATGTTGCGGCAGATTCACCTAAGCAGTCTTGATTTAGAACTACACTACCGCTATCACCCTGGTAGTAGTGAAACTCCATCAGATGTGCGTCATCGCATAGCCAAAACTACTACTGTTTTACAGCCACTTCCAGAAGATGCAATTTTATGTGCTTTTGGGCATATTTTTGAGGGTGGTTATGCGGCGGGTTACTACAGTTACAAGTGGGCTGAGGTACTGAGTGCTGATGCTTTTGCCGCTTTTGAAGAAGCTGGTCTAGAAGATGAAGAGGCTATAAAAGCTACAGGTCGGCGTTATCGGGATACGGTACTAGCACTTGGTGGTGGTCAGCATCCAATGGAGGTGTTTAAAACTTTCCGGGGTCGTGAACCAAGTACGATCGCTTTGCTCAGGCACAATGGTTTAGTCAGTGCTGCTGTAAACTAAACAATATTAGTGTAGGGAGATTGCATTGCAACCTCCCTACTCGCGTCAAATCTTTGTTATCTAGCATCTAGCGATCGCAAAGCTCGTTATTCTGATACTAGTGGATTTTACCCCAAGTCTTGCCCTGTCGAAGTCACAGGGAAAGACTTAAACTTTAGACGTGAGAAACCTTGATATTTCCGCATGTGCCAACACAGCAGATGGTTCGCGCTGGAGAGCATTGTAATACTTTCTCTCGAAGGTATTGCCTGTCTCTAATGGTACAATCAGGGTGCGGACATCAGCAATCAACTTTTCAAAATCTTCCAAAGATATCGGTTCATCTGCTTCGAGCATTTCATCAACTTGCACAACCACCTTAGAAATGCGATGTAGCCAGGCAAATTGTTCATGAGCGATAACTAGCTGAAGTAATTCTCCGCTTGATACTCGTCCACTAACCTGTTCATAGGCAATGCGTTCTGTTTCCAACAACATTTTATGAAGGTGGAGTAATTTATTTCGTAAATCACGCAGATATTGATGTTGACGTATTCTTTGTGAAAGTGTGTTAGAAGTCAATGTTACTCATCCTCTCGTTACAATAGTATTCAATGGCTTAAATAATTGCTGCGTCAGTATCGATACGCGAATAGACTGTAGCGAACAACTGGCTTGTTGAGTGATACCGTAGCGATGCGTAGACGCTTGCCGCTCCAACTTTATCTTCACGACACTCTATCTAATAAGATTCCCATCTGGTTACAGGCTCGACACTCAACATACATCGCCACTTTTGCACCGTCTTGTGCAAACAGCACCATTAACCATCTGCCCAATCTCAGTTCATATATTCGGTTTCCTTGTTAAGAGCGTGAAAATCAACATATCTTTTTATAACAGTTGTATCTTATATTGGATTAATCATATATTAGCATAAACTTATAAGAAGTAGATAGTTATAGAACCTAGTGAGAAAATGTCAATTATGGGAAAACAGCCTTAATGTCCCTAGCATACGTAATTCTAGGCCTTCTTCAGCAGCAAGAAATGACGGGCTACGACCTCAAAACCAGCTGCTTTGATCAATGTATTGCCCATTTGTGGCCAGCAGACCAGGCACAAATTTACAGAACTCTCGATAAGCTAGTTGAGCAAGGCTGGATTACCTGTACGATTGAGATTCAGCACGATCGCCCCAATCGCAAAGTTTACACTGTGACGGAGCTAGGGAAAGCCGAATTTGCCCAATGGCTTGGGACTCATCAGCCGTTACCAACTTTACGAGAACCAATGTTAGTCCAGTTGCATTTTGCAGATCAGTTGTCGAATGAAGCAATCATTCAACTACTGGAGCAACAATTGGCGGCTCGAAGCAAAAAGCTTGCTGAATGCGAAATCATTGATTTGCCATCACTTGGTGATGATTCTGCCAACCGTGAGCAGGTAATGCAAAGGCTGGTGCTGGAGTTGTTAATCAGAAGAGAACAGACTTATATTAATTGGTTGAAGACAGCGATTAATGTTATCGCTCACCAAAAACCATATCCATCACAGTACCAAATTTTATAAATGCCAACAATAGCAGTAAATCCTTATCTCGATCGCAATTTTGCTCCAATCCATGAAGAAATCACCACCGACAAATTGCCAGTCATCGGTGAATTACCCCTTGATTTATCGGGGATGTTTGTACGGAATGGCCCTAACCCTCAATGGACACCCATCGGTCAATATCACTGGTTTGATGGTGATGGGATGCTACATGGTGTGCAAATTAGCAACGGCGTAGCCACTTATCGTAACCGCTACGTTCAGACAGCCGGATGGAAAAAAGAACGAGAAGCGGGTGAGGCTTTGTGGAGTGGGTTTTTAGAACCACCGCGAATGGATAATCCCCACGGCCCCCGCAAAAACACCGCCAATACTGCCTTAGTATGGCACGCGGGTCAGATGTTGGCACTGAACGAAAGTGGTAAACCTCACGCCATCAAGCTTCCTGAATTAGAAACCATTGGCGAGTATACCTACAATGGGAAGCTAATTTCTGCCTTCACAGCTCATCCCAAGGTAGACCCGGTGACGGGTGAGATGATCTTCTTTGGCTACTCTGTATTTACGCCGCCATACCTGCAATATAGTGTTGTCTCAGCACAAGGCGAACTTTTGCGGACAGTGCCAATTGACCTGTCCATAGGAGTGATGATGCACGATTTCGCCATCACTGAAAACTACACCATTTTCATGGATTTGCCTCTGACTTTTAGCGCCGAGCGATCGCAGCGAGGAGAACCTGTGATGATGTTCGAGCGCGATCGCCCCAGTCGTTTTGGGATTTTACCACGTCATGGTGACAACAGTAATATCCGATGGTTTGAGAGCCCCTCTTGCTACGTCTTCCATACCCTCAATGCTTACGAAGATGGAGATGAAGTAGTGCTGATCGCCTGTCGTATGAGTTCTACTACTTTGTTGATTTCTGATGATTCCCAACCCGACCCAGAAGGAAATATCCCGCGTTTGTATCGCTGGCGATTTAACCTCAGCACGGGGACAGTGCGTGAAGAATTGTTGGACGATGTAACTTCAGAATTTCCCCGCATCAACGAAAATCTATTGGGGCGGCAAACCCGATATGGCTACACTAACAAAATTGCAAATACTCCCGTACCATTATTTGAAGGCATCATTAAGTACGATTTAAACAGTGGAAATTCTCAAACCCACGAATTTGGACAGGGACGCTATGGTGGTGAAGCTGTGTTTGCGCCGCGTCCTGGTGCAATTGCTGAGGATGATGGCTGGCTTGTGACTTTCGTTCATGATGAGAATTCAAATACTTCAGAATTAGTAGTGGTGAATGCCCAAGATGTAACTGCTGAACCTGTAGCGCGGGTGATAATTCCTCAACGAGTGCCTTATGGATTTCATGGTACTTGGGTTGCAGGGGAATAGTCGATCATTTCGCTTTTACAGTCAGCAATTATTATAAAAAGACCTCTCCCTGGCTCTGCTACGCAAAACCTGTCCCTCTCCGAGTCGGAGAGGGACAGATTTGAACTTTAGTTCAAAGCAGGGAGAGCTTAGTGGAACTAACGTTTACGTTTTTTCCCTATAACCTCCAGCGTAGTCAATTACGCAGATTGTTCTATATGATTTGTGAGTTCCATAAGCAACGCCAGACACTTTAAAAGCGCCGTTAAATATATTTTTTCTATGGCCGCGATCGCGCACGCCATCATCAATAATTAATTGCATGACGATATCTTGGGCGGTATTTGGACCATAGCTGATATTTTCGCCTGCGGTTGTTTCCCATCTACCATAGCGGTTGATGCGATTAAAGGGATTGCTACCATCACTTCCATCATGACCTATAGCACCTTTTGGGCCTTGGTCTTTAACATGGTCTTTTGCTCCTAAAGACATACCTTTAGAGGCACTCAACGCTCCTACAGGACGCGCAGATTTCAAAAATGCGATCGCTTCATCGACTGCTTTGACTCCTTCTTGAGTTCGCAAATAGGTATTATTAGAAATTTTGACTCGGTTCCCTTCAAAGCGCTTTCTATAGTTTTCCAGAATCGGGAGATATGATTTGGGATTTGTTCGTACTTTATTTGTTTCAACAATTACCTGTTGTTCCAACGGCGAAAGATAACTCGCCGTTGCTAATAAAGTTGGGCTGGTTGGTTGAACTACTGCTGGATTCGAGTTTGCCACAGATGGGCTAGATTGAAACAGTTGATTTGAGCAACCCAATATTAGGGTAACTGGCAAAAGTACCCAAAGTTTAATGCGATGCATTGATTACCTCACAATTTTTTTATGGATTAATTTAGTGAATTAGGAGAAATAATAATTTTCAACACACAGAGAAGTTTGTAGACGCTTCTTTATTCGAAATTTTAGAAACGGCTTGTTGTCAGACATCAGAATTTCTATCAGTTGCCTAATAAGAACGAAAATGAGTTTATCAAGAGTTATAGATAACCCTGCGATGGTCTTTGTTCCTTGAGTGTTAAAAAAGGATTACTTAATACCTGTTGTAACCTAGCTAACACTCAAACGTAAACTACAAAAAAATATTTTTACTTTATTACGCCTACTTTTAAGTACAATAATTTAGAATATTGACTAATACAAAATATAACGCAAATAAAAAATTTGCATATTTGCGTTTGGGAGAAAAACGCAGAGTTGATATTATGTCCGCTCAACAATACCTTTGCCAAAATAAGAGCCTACAAAAGTTTTGGCAAAAACGGCAAAATAACTCATGCATAAGGGTTTAGCTTCCAAGGCAGCTTGGAAGCTCAAACCCTTTATGCTACTGGCAATACGTTAAAAAATGCTTGAGGGAAACCTTGAAGGAATTTTTAGGACTTATTGTTTTTGCCAAATCTTTGAAAACAGGATGTTAATACATCAACTCAGCCTCGTAAATTGGCGAAGGTATTGCTCAAATAAGTGTTCTTGCGATCGCTTTATCTCAGCATTCTCGTAGGCTAGAGTAGCAAACCTAAAAAAACCTGGCGATGGCGTAGGTGATCGCTAATTTTACTCACAATTAACTAATGACGTATGATTTACCAGATATAATATTACACTTTGACAAACCAACGTTGCCGATACATCAGAACACCAACAGCCCACCACAACAACACAGTGACTATGGCAAACAACAGGGAACCATTCAGAACTCCCGCCCAAGATGCGAAAAAATTCTGGTAAATCCAATTGTAGGTACTGGGAGCGTCTTTAGCTGTGCCGATGGTGGTTTTCACTAAGATTTTAATCAACAAAACAGATGGGACAAAAAGTGCGATCGCATTTAAGCCCATAATTTCAAAAGGTTTACTCCAGCGACGATTCAGCCGGACTTCGATGAGTTCATAACAAGCCGCTAGCAAAAGTAACGCCCAACCACTAGTAAAGACTACATAAGAACTTGTCCATAGCTTTTTATTAATGGGAAATGTCCACCCCCACGCCCAACCGATAATTAAACAGCCAACTCCAAATAATCCTAACCCGATACTTGTGCGTGATTGTACAGGTTGGCTGCGTATCCATTGACCAGAAAAGTAGCCAGCTAGAACGCTTACTATCGCGGGAATAGTACTGAACAGTCCCTCTGGATCTCCCATAAATTTGAAACCATCACCTTTATATAGATGTGCTTTGGGAATAATCATCCGGTCAATATAAGCGCCAAAATTACCTTCTCGTGTCAGAACTCCCGCGCCATAATCTGGCACTGGTAGATACATCATCGTTAGCCAATAGCCGATGAGTAGAACTGCTGCGAGTATCCATTGACCTTTGCGCGGAAGGTTGAGAACTATCAAGGAAGCCAGCAGATAGGTAATGCTGATACGCTGCAATACTCCCATAATGCGGATGCTACCCAAATCAAAAGTCCAAACACCTTGATTCCAAAAGCCATTTAGTAGCAATCCCAAGGCAAACAGAATAGCGGCGCGGCGTAAGATGCGCCAGTAAACAGTTGAAGTGGGTTTGTTATCTTCGGTGTACTTTGACAGTGAGAAAGTCATCGCTACACCAACAATAAAGAGAAAGAAAGGGAATACCAAATCAGTTGGCGTACAACCGTGCCAATCGGCGTGGGCTAAGGGAGGATATACATCATCTGCGACTCCCGCCATATTGACGAGAATCATCGCAGCGATCGTAATGCCGCGAAAAACATCCAATGAAGTCAGGCGCATAAGGGGAATTTTTTCTTTGATGAGTATCTAAGCTACCCCGCTTGATGCAGCTAATCAAGCAAAATTTATATACTCAGATACAAGGTAAAATTTTGTTAAGTAATTACCACCACTTGTTATGCCAGTCAAAGTTGGAGATACTGCTCCTAATTTCACTCTACCTGCTCAAAACGGTTCAACAGTGAGCCTCCAAGATTTTCGCGGCACAAAAGCTGTTGTCCTATATTTCTATCCCAAGGATGATACACCCGGATGTACGGCTGAATCCTGCGCCTTTCGGGATCAATATGAAGTGTTTAAAAGTGTTGGTGCTGAAGTTGTCGGTGTGAGTGCTGACTCTAGCGAATCTCACCAAAAATTTGCTGCAAAATATAATCTACCTTTTACCCTCTTAACTGACAAAGGCGACCAAGTACGCAAGCTATATGGCGCAACAGCAGCCTTTGGCTTATTCCCTGGTCGCGTTACTTACGTCATTGACCAACAAGGAGTTGTGCAATACGTATTTGATTCAATGTTGAACTTTAAAGGTCATGTTGAGGAAGCATTGAAAACTTTGCAACAAATTGCAAAATAGGGAATTGGGAATTGGGAATTAGGCATTGGTTATTTCTCCCTCGTCTTCCCATTCCTCATTCGCCATTCCCTATTTAGAATGCGACTTTTCCGGCATGACAATATTATTGTGGCTTGACTTGCCATTCTTGCCGTTAGTATGACCGTTACCATTGCGGGGATGAATCACACCATAACCGCCGTGGTTGCGTTCGTAAATTACATTAATCTCTCCAGTTTCAGAATTACGGAACATATAAAAGTCGTGTCCCACAAGTTGCAGTTGTTCCAGGGCTTCTGCAAGGGTCATCGGTGGCATGGAAAAGTATTTGGTGCGGACAACTTCGTTGGGCAATTCGGGAGTGCGATCACCAATTAAATCTGGGACTACCGACTCTGCAACAACTACTTCTGTTGGTTGGGACTGAGTTTTCTGATCTTGACGGCGTTCTTTATATTTCCGCAGTTGACGGGCAATTTTATCTGCAACTAAGTCAATGCTGGCATATAGATTTTCGCTACTTTCCTCGGCACGGATAACGCTACCATTAGCGTAAATAGTTACTTCAGCTGCTTGTCTAGTATTAATCCGAGGATTACGGGCTACGCTAAGATGCACATCCACTTCATTTGTGATGCTCTGAAAGTGACTAGCTGCTTTTTCAATCTTTTGATGTACATATTCCCGAATCGCATCGGTGATTTCAATATTTTTGCTGTGGATGACAAGCTTCATGTAAACTCTCCCACTGAATATTTGATGTGTGAATTTGCTTTGTATGAAAAGAAATTGCGGTAAGGTCTATTACTCCCGCCAAAACAAATTGTGAACTGTTTCTATCTACTGCTGGTAAGCTATTTTTAAGCTTACTGCATCTAAGTTTTTGCTCATTATACCCTTAATTTTCCTCCTCATCTCTGCGCTGATATCCAATTGGATTTCCACATAGAACTATTTGGTGAGGAAATTTGAGCGATCGCTCTCGTAACTGTCTTCTCTATTAAAACAACGCTTACAGAACTGTTGATAGTTGCTCCTTCTGTGTCCGGTTGAAGTTTACTCTCTGTTGATCGACAACACGAGTATTTGTAGAAGTTGATCTTGCTTTAATATGCAAACAAGATTATTAGAGTCATCAGCCAGTGCATCCTTCTTAAATTGTCTTGGCATGATGCTTATTGCAGAGAATTCCTCCTAAAACCTATTGAGGTTGTATATTCAAACTAGCACTTTGTATTTTCTAATGCATGTTCCCTTGACTTTCCTTTAAAATCCTTTGCAAATCTTGACACTTTTGGACTCCAATCCTATAAATTGCAATATATTTTCTTCCTAATACCAGTTGATTTTTGGCATGATCCATAGTATAGAACCACACAACAACCTTTGTTTGCTGTATAACCAAGGATTAATGCCTTACTTAGATGCTCATAGATGGCAGCGATCGCTCCTCACTGAACGCATCCATGACCCTAGTCTAGATGACGTGTTAATTTTGCTAGAACATCCACCTGTTTACACTTTGGGGCAAGGAAGCAACTCAGATTTTATCAAATTTGATATCGATCAAGGTCAATATGATGTGCATCGAGTTGAACGAGGCGGCGAAGTTACTTACCATTGTCCCGGCCAACTAGTGGGGTATCCAATTTTAAATCTGCAACGTTATCGTAAAGACCTGCATTGGTACTTACGCCAACTCGAAGAAGTCATAATTCGCGTATTGACAGTTTATGGGTTGCAGGGAGAAAGAATTCCTGCTTTTACTGGTGTTTGGTTACAAGGGCGAAAGGTTGCGGCTATTGGGATTAAAGTCAGCCGTTGGATTACGATGCACGGCTTTGCATTAAATGTTTGTCCAGAGATGAAAGGCTTTGAGCGCATTGTACCCTGCGGTATTTCTGATAAACCTTTAGGCAGTTTAGCCGAGTGGATTCCAGGTATTACTTGCCAAGAAGTCCGTTTTTATGTAGCACAGTGCTTTGCTGAAGTATTTGGAGTGGAAGTAATCGAATCACTGCCTCAAGACTTTTTCCGATCTGAGTAAATTCAGCCTGTATTTATGTAATAAATACTATAGCAGTCCTATTTAAATTGTGAGACACTGATGGGAGTAGCCCATATTTAATAGTATTAAAATAACTATCTAACTACGGTTGTCAAATCTAAAATCTGATTATTTCCAAATTTCTATACTAAATTTTTACGGCTGTCAAGCACAACTTTGCGCGTGAATTACTCAAATAATTTCCAGGTATATACCCCATCGTTAACGTCTTTGAGAGAACGTGATTTGACAGCTTTGATAGAACTATTTGATAGAGACGATGGTGATGAAATTGAAGCCGACATCAGTGCTAGTTTGTTTTGGCTAATACCTGAGCCTTGTTGGGAAGACGATCCTTTTGAGTTCTTGCGCGAGTACCTTTAAGTAGTGCTGAGTACCTTGAGATTAAAAGAAGCCTTTAATTACGAATTACGAATTACTTGAAGGCGACTGAGGAAAATACGCAGGCGATCGCTTTGAGGATTGGTCAGTACTTCATAAGCTGAACCTTTTTCTGTCACAATGCCTTTGTCTAAAAATATCACTTGATGGGCTACTTCTTTTGCAAATTGCATTTCATGGGTGACAACCACCATTGTCATTCCCTCTGCTGCCAATTGTTGCATCACTTGCAAAACTTCGCCGACGAGTTCCGGATCTAGGGCGCTGGTGGGTTCGTCAAATAGCATGATTTGGGGATTCATACATAAGCTACGAGCGATCGCTACTCGTTGCTTTTGTCCGCCAGAAAGTTGTTCGGGATAAGCAGATGCTTTGTCATGTAAGCCAACTTTCTCTAAATACAATCTCGCTAGTTGGGTGCTTTCCTTGGGTGTTTTACCCAGAACTTTACGCGGTGCAAGTGTCATATTTTCCAGGACGCTGAGATGAGGAAACAGGTTGAACTGTTGAAAAACCATACCTACTTGTGTCCGTAGTTGGCGCAGTTGATTATAGTTGACAGTGGGTCGGGATAAGTTGATACCGTTGATTATTAAACGCCCGTTGTCAATGGTTTCTAAGCGATTAAAGCAGCGTAATAAGGTACTTTTACCACAGCCAGAGGAACCGATAACTGCAACAACTTCTCCCCGGTTGATTTCGCCTGTGATTCCTTTGAGGACTTTTAGGGAACCAAAGTTTTTTTCGATATTGTCAAAAATAATTGCGGGGATGGTATTGTTCATTACTTGTGTCAAGCTGCTCTACAGTTGATTGTAAGGTTTTAAGGAACCGCAGAGGTAAGAGAAAATAAGATGGCTAAGTTTGGTTTTGGGGGTTGGCTGCGCTGGTGTGTGGTTGTTAGTTTTGGTTGTTTGTTATTGGCTGGCTGTGCTGTGAACTCTAGTGCAGGAAAAACTTTGCGGGTTGCTACAGAACCAGCATTCCCACCTTTTGAGTTTAAAAAACAAGGTGGTGAGTTACAGGGTTTTTCGATTGATTTGATGAATGCGATCGCAGTAGCAGCTAAATTTAAAGTAGATTTTCAAAGTATGCCTTTTGATGGTATGATACCGGCTTTGGGAGCTAAAACGGTAGATGCGGCGATTAGTTCGATCACGATAACAGAGGAGAGGGCGAAGACAATTTCTTTTTCCCGTCCTTATTTTAAAGCTGGGTTAGCGATCGCAATCCGTGCAGACGATCAAAATATTACTGGCTTTGACAGTCTCAAAAATAAAAAAATTGCAGTGCAAATTGGTACAACTGGAGCTGCAAAAGCTAAGAGTATTCCTGGAGTGCAACTTCGTAGTTTTGATTCAGCACCTGTAGCCCTACAAGAATTGGCCAATGGTAATGTGGATGCGGTAATTAATGATGCACCAGTGACTTTATATGCTATTAATACGGGCAATCTTCAGGGAATAAAAATAGTACAGCAATTGCTGACGGAGGAGTTCTATGGCATTGCTACAGCTAAAAATTCGCCAAATTTGGCATTAATAAATGATGGGTTGGAGAGAGTTTTAAAAAATGGCACTTATTCCCAAATTTACCAAAAATGGTTCAAAATCAAACCGCCATTACTACCAGATAAATCACCATTTGAAAACCAGAATAGTACTAGCTCACCTAAAATCTTTACCTCAATTGCCGTAATTTTGCAGGCCTTTCCGACTTTATTGCAGGGAGCATTAGTAACGTTACAATTAACGGTAATTTCTGTAGTTTTTGGTTTAATTGGAGGTTCCTTAATTGGTATTGTCCGACTTTCTCGGATTGCACCTGTGCGTTGGCTAGCGAGAGCCTATGTAGATTTTTTTCGGGGAACACCTTTATTGGTGCAAATTTTTATGATTTACTTTGGTTTACCAGCAATTTCGCAAGAACTTGGTTTTACATTTACTTTTGATCGCCTAACTGCTGGAATAATTGCCTTAAGTTTGAATAACGCCGCCTACACTGCCGAAGTTGTGCGTGCAGGGATTCAATCGATTGAAGTAGGACAAGCAGAAGCAGCACAATCATTAGGATTGAGTTCTATACAAACAATGAGTTATGTCATTTTTCCCCAAGCTTTTCGCCGGATGATTCCACCTTTGGGTAATGACTTTATCAGTTTATTGAAAGATACTAGTTTAGTTTCTGTAATTGGGTTGGAAGAATTACTACGTAAAGGACAGTTAATTGTTGCTGACAACTATCGCGCCTTTGAGATTTACGCAGGTGTGGCGGTGGTTTATTTATGTTTAACGTTACTTTTTTCACAAGCATTTAGTCACTTAGAACTGTGGATGAATCCAGTTAAACGGCACAGGTGACTTTTTCTTCATTCGCCAGTCGTCGAGAATCCTTCTAAATTCTGACTCCTGAATTCTATTTTGATAAAGTCGAGTTTAAACTGTCATTCTGTTCTCGTAGCATTACCGGATAAAAATTAGAGCTTTTTTCAACAGTCATCTGAGATATGTAGCTTTTGCTATATAAAGTTTGCAGCCAATACTGTAAAAGCCAATGGTTTAAACCTGGATAAAATTTATTTCTATAATTTAATCTATAAATATGTATCTATACAAATAATAAATATTGTATTGTTTCTAATTATGGTCTGGTTATTATAAAATTGTCATAAATATCATAATAACAATAAAAATACTCAAATACAGTCATTTAGTGAGTAACAATCAAATCTACTGAGTATCAAAATAGGAAGAGCTAATAGAGATAAACTAGATAAAATATAAATTAAAAATTGATTACAATAACATAATAAGCATTGAAAAAATAAAATTTTGATGAATATCATAACAATTTAAGCACTTTTTTAGAGCCAACTTAAAGCAGAATACATAGATGCGGATAATTGGACATATCAACTACAATAGGTACTACCCATGAGTTCCCGCGCCCTGCTGTTAATAAATCGTCATGCCCGCCAAGGGCAAAAGAGTCTGTCGGAAGCGATTGAATATCTGAAAACACTCGGCTTTGATTTAATTGAGGAGTCTACAGAAGACCCAAAACATCTTACTGAGGTTATATCTCGCTATCAGCATCAAGTTGATCTGGTAATCATTGGTGGAGGAGATGGCACTCTCAATGCAGCAGTAGATGCTTTAGTTGATACTCACTTGCCCTTGGGAATCTTGCCTCTGGGGACTGCCAACGACCTAGCGAGGACTTTGGAAATCCCGAATTCACTCAGCGAAGCTTGCCAAATTATTGCAAATGGAAATTTACGTCATATCGACTTGGGTTGGGTGAATGGCAAGCACTTCTTTAACGTTGCCAGTCTAGGATTGAGTGTAAAAATTACCCAGCGACTTACCAAAGAAGTCAAACGCCGTTGGGGAATATTTGCTTATGCCGCCACTGCATTGCAAGTCATTTGGGAAGCTAGACCTTTTACTGCCGAAATTGTAATCAATGGTGAATCAGTTCACGTGAAAACAGTACAAATTGCTGTGGGTAACGGTCGTTATTACGGCGGTGGTATGGCAGTGGCTGACGATGCCACAATAGATGACCAAAGGCTAGACCTCTATAGCTTGGAAATCAAACATTGGTGGCAGATTATACTATTGCTTCCCGCTATGCGAGAAGGACGACATATACATTGGGAGACTGTACGTTCTCTTCAAGGTCAAGAAATAAAAGTATATACTCGCAAACCCCGCCCTATCAATACAGATGGTGAAATCACTACTTACACACCGGCTCATTTTAGGGTTATACCTAAAGCTATAGCTGTTTTAGCACCCCCAGAAATCAGGAGTTAGGATTTATTCTCCTTCATCTCCCTCATCTACTCTATTTCCCTCTGCTAAAAATGTGGGAAGTCGCATCAACTCACGCCAAATGCATCTGAGATTTTCTCAAGATATAAAGTCCCTGTTACAACGCCTAGCGGAACAACCGCTTACTTTAGGTGATGTTCTGGCTGAAACCTCAGAACGAGGATTCAGCCTGGTGATTACATTATTAGTTTTGCCCTTTTTATTTCCTATGCCACCGGGATTAACTGGCCCTTTTGGTGGTGCTTGTTTACTGTTGTCAGCGCAAATGGTTTTAGGGAGGCGATCGCCTTGGCTGCCGAAAAGAATCGCTAACTACAAGTTTCCTCGTCCCTTTGCTGAGTTACTTTTACAAAATTTGGGACATCTTACCAAAGTTTTACAGAAAATCGCCCGTCCCCGATTGGCAAAAATAGCCCATAATCCTTTGATTTGGAGAATTAATGGGTTTTGTATCTCTTTATTAACAATATTACTAATATTACCAATTCCGTTTACAAATCCTATCCCTACTATAGGTATTTTACTTTTGACTGTTGCCACCATCGAATCTGATGGGTTATTAATTTGCATCAGCTACGGTATTACTTTCTTAATTACTTTGCTATTTGGATTTTTGGGTTATGCAGTATGGTTAGCTCCCAGTTTACTACCATCTATCTTTAAATAATAAAAGCCCCCAGCTTTAGGCTAAGGGCTGTGATTTATTAGGGTGCATCTACCATTTATTAATCCGCTTTATTAATTGCTATATCCGGGTAAATTAGGTTTTTTGACAGATTTATTTTATCGACGCATTAAAAACTACAAGTAATAAAAAAGCCCATAGCATTAAGCTAAGGGCTGTAATTTATTAAGGTGCATCTACCATTTATTAATCCGCTTTATTAATTGCTATATCCGGGTAAATTAGGTTTTTCAACAGATTTATTTTATTTTAAAATTATAAATTTAATTAAAAAAAGCCCTCAGCTAAAAGCGGAGGGCTATGATTTAATTAAGGTGCATCTACTATTTATATATCCGCCTTAGTTCTTGCTGCATCAGGAAGAATTGAAAAAAATGGATAACTGTGGAATTGATTTCGTTAGCTAAAAAACTAGTACTAGTCTGAACGAGACCAACCTGCGGTTTTTGACTAGATAATCATTGACCAACTTCACATTAATTTTACAATTAACCCGAATTTTACCTAAATACACAAAGTTTTTGTTAATATCTCTGATGCTATATCCGCAATAGTACGAATTTAGTTTATTAGTTGGGTATATGACTATGAAAGTTAGACGCACCCAACTTCATGAAGCGATCGCCATTTCTATTAGCCCTTGCTAGCCTTTGTATTGTCGGGGGAAGCTTTTTTATCAGAACAGCTTTTAGCAGTACTAGCGAGCCTAAAATAATAACTGATACATCACGCTACAAAGAAATTCGTAATCAGCTATGGTCTGATAATGATCGAGTAAAACATTTTCCTAATCAGATTCCTACTGATGCTAAAGATGTTCGTATTGCTTACTCTCCAGAATTTTTGCAAGGAAGTACTTTTTTTCAAATTAGGCTGAAACAGCCACCAAATAAGATAGAAAAATTACTGTCACAATACAGAAATAGTGCAAAGTACAAATATAGAGGTGGTAACACAAACGACCACATAAATCAACTTAACGGTGTGCCGACAACTTTTTTCTACACCAGTGACTCTTCTACAGAATCTTTTCCAGCTACTTATGAAATACTAGTATTAAATGCAGACGACAAAGGCAGACCTGGCTTCAAATGGAATCATGGAGATAGCTATGGTGTCGCTATTAATAGTTCCGCCTCAGAAATAATCTATTGGTCTGAAAAATGGTAGCTAGCAATTCAAAATAAATTTGAATCGCTATGAAAAAAATCATTATTTGGGACATGACCCTTATTCATTACTAAGCAATGGTTTTACCCTTTTGGGTATATCACTTTAGGTAGTTAAAAATTATAGCCAGCATAGGTAAGATTTATAAGCTGCTT
This sequence comes from Nostoc sp. LEGE 12450, assembly GCF_015206895.1. GTDB lineage: Bacteria > Cyanobacteriota > Cyanobacteriia > Cyanobacteriales > Nostocaceae > Nostoc. Next base: position 40,358 of record NZ_JADEXU010000040.1, read on the forward strand.
AAAAACTATCTGAATATTTAGAATGCCAACTGCTTTAATTACTGGTGCCTCTAGTGGTATTGGTAAAGCTTTTGCCCAGGAACTAGCTGCACGCAAGACAAATCTTGTACTCGTAGCTCGTTCCAAAGAGAAGCTAAGTCAATTAGCTAAACAACTACAAGAACAACACAAAATTCAAGTAGACGTTATAATCCAAGACCTCACGGAACCTAATGCAGCTGCTACTGTATTTGATGCCACTAAAGCAAAGGGATTAACTATTGACTTATTAATCAATAATGCTGGTTTTGGTTACTATGGCGACTTTGCCGAAGGGGATGGAGAAAGGCAAATTAAAATTGTGCAATTAAACATCTTAGCATTAGTAGGTTTAACTCATAAATTTCTACCCTTGATGCGGCAACGACGGTCTGGAAGTATTATTAACGTATCCTCTATTACCGCATTTCAACCGATACCATACCTTTCTGTTTATGCTGCCAGTAAAGCTTTTATTCTCAGTTTTAGTGAAGCACTATGGGCAGAGAATCGTCAATATGGTGTCCGTATTTTGGTCACTTGTCCAGGGCCAATAGAAACAAACTTTTTTGCAGAAGCTAATTTTCCTCCAGCACTGGCGAGTAGTACAGATAAAGTTTATTCTGCCGAAAAAGTTGTTTGGGAATGTTTAGATGCTTTGGAAAAAGGCTATCCAACTGTTATTAGTTCTGATACTAGTACTCAAATTAGAAGCAAATTATCTAGGCTTGTACCGCGCAAACTTCTGCTGAATATATTAGCAAAACACTTTAAAGCCTAAGTTATGTATAGCAATACGCTTTGATTTATGTTCGCGAAGCGTGGCGCGTAGCCATAATTATTTGCGTAGAAGGCAAAACAGTCAAGAAGGCTTTTTGAGATGTACTGAATGTTTTCAGAAATCAAAATATGAGTCCTAATATATAGTTAGAAGTTAGGAATTTGGGGTTAAAGAAACTGGTGAATTTAAAACTCTTAACTTTTCACTAATTACATATACCTTGTTAATTGAACTCGGTAACGGTCTTTTTTTGTAACTGCAATTTCCCCAACTTCTAAACGTCCTTTAGAGCGAATGGCGATTAAGTCACCTGATTTAACTTGAGAACTAGCTTGTGTAACTTCCTTCCAATTAACGCGGACATCACCAGCATCAATGAAGTCAACCATTTTGCTGCGGGACATACCAAAACCGGCAGATGCGATCGCATCTAACCGCAAAGAAGCCTCCACAGTAGTTAGTTCTTTCTTCTTTGGTTCCCGAACCCTTAATTCAGTTATCTCAATTTGCTGAGTCTTCACAGGAACCGATCGTACCTGTTTAAGACTCATTTCCAAAAATTCCACTAACTCTGGGGCGACAATCGCCTGGGCCCCTCTTTCTCCCAAAACAATAACGTCTCCTGTCTTTTCACGAACAATTCCTGTTCCCAACATTGCGCCTAAAAAGTCGCGGTGAGAGGCTGTATCAAACAAGAAATTACCAGCAATTTCCACGGCGACAAGGCTGACTTGAGATTGATCTAGGGGAAGTTCTGAACGAGCGATCGCTATTCTTTGGCGTTCAGCTTGGGGATATCCACCCCACGCAACTAATTGCACTTCTGTTAATCGGTTAAACACCCGTTGAATTTCCGCTAATTCTGGGGGAGATAGAAAATCTGTCAAAACCACTTCCCAAGTTTTGATAGCTTGTTCCGCTTGGTCAATTACACGAGCTACACTATCTCGATTTTCAACACCCTTTAAAAGTTCTTCTCGTGGCAACATTCTTAAAAATTATGAGTTATGAATTGAGAATTAAACTGCTATAACTGTCTTGATTCTAACTTTAATTCCCATTTCAGCAGATTTCCATCTCTAGCAATTGGTTGAATTCCTAGTTTTTCTAAAATGCGAATTGAGGCAACACGACCGTCTGGAGAATGAGCGATAATTCTCTTGAGTTCTCGCCCAGTAAAGGCAAAATTGACCAGTGCTTTTACAGTTTCAAAAGTAAATCCTTGTGTGTTGTAATGCGGAAACCAGGATTTTTTGTCACACGCTACTTGTGTCAGCATAACCTTGGATATTTTCTGGATCAAACTGACGTAATATTCTGGTCGCTTGTCGAGTGAGAGTTTCCGAGCCTTGAACAGCAACTAAGTATTTACCCGCGTCTAAGCGGTTTCGATAAGGTAAGGCATCACCACCACCTACGAGTAAACCGACTCCACCACCGACAACCACACCACCCATAGCACCACTAGCAGCACCCAGCAGTCCGCCAACGATGTGATTGCCAACTTCACCCGCCCAGGCAAAAGTATCTAAACCAGTGATGAGGCTAAATGTAAAACCTGCAAAAAAGCCAAATGGTATCAGCCAGGTTGCCATCAGTTGTGCTTGCTTTTTGGCTTGGTCTTTAGGGTCAATTAAGCCAAATTCGTCAGCCGTTTTATAGCCCTTCCCCAGGATAGTACTGTTTATGCCTTCTTCTTCTAAAGCTAAGTAAGCAGCTTCGGCTTGAATGCGGTCTGGTAATACGGCAACAAGGTAATTCATTGATTTTACAATTTGTCTAATATAAGTTTTGCCTTAATTAACAGCGTATCAGTCTTGGTCGAATCAATCTTACATTGGGTAGGAGTTTGGAGCTTGGAAAGGCTTTGATTCATACTCCCCTTCCATTGTAGAGAAGTGGTTGGGGGTTAGGTCTCAATACTTGTCGGGTTTTGGGGAGAAGAGGAAGGGGAAAAGGGAAAAAAACCTTTAACCCTTCCCCTTTAACCTTTTCCCTAAACCCAATTCTAGGTTCAAAATGCACGAAGTGAGTAGTATTGGGTTAGGTCTGTATTAAACTCAACTGCAAATCGCGTAGGCGTAGCCCGCACTTCTCTACGAGAGGCATGGTTCGACTCCGCTCACCAGCCGCTCAGTGACCACCGCAGGTATCGCGCAAGTTAAGCATTAGTTAAATATACATGAGCCGATCACTTGAGCGAATCTAGCGGCTCACAAAAATTGTTTACGCCTTGTTTGAGGACATATATCAAAACTGGCGTTGCCAAAATCTTGGGAAACGTCGGCATTGCTTTTAGATGTTTCATCATCTTTTGAGGTGAAGTATTAAGCAAATCTTCCCGGTATTCTTGTTCGCAAATAACCACACGCCATTTTCTAGCCAAGGCATCTAACCACTCAGAATTTGCTCTTTCTGGTTGTTGTCCTGCTCTAATAGCTAGCGTCATCGCCGCATCTTCTAAATCTCCATCACAGTCTTCAATCAAATCCAGCGCTTCCATATCGCTAGGATCGTCAGCCAATTGAGAGCGAAACTGTGCAATTTCTTGAGATGTTACTTTAGTCATGAGTCTTTGACAAGGCTAGCGAGCGAACATTCAGTTATGCTACATCATTTCACAAAATTCCTGTTATGCGTTTTCGCGGCACTTTCAAAATTCAAAATCCCTGTGAGAAAGTTCAGTTAAGAATTAAACTGTGCCATATTTAATTTTCATCTAGAGAGCGCTGATGTTGCCCACCCCACAAAGACCAATACTGCTCGGTTAAGAATTTTTAACTCGGAATTGGGTTTGGGGAAAAGGTTAAAGGGTAAAGGTTAAAGGTTTTTTCTTTCCCCTTTCCCCTTCCCCTTTTCCCCAAAACCCGACAAGTATTGCCACAAAGATTGATATTTAATTAGGTTATGCAATTTAAATCACTTTTAGCTGATTGGTGGGAATTTTAGGCATGTAGAGAGTTAAAATTTCGGTCTTTTTGACTAAAAAGCCTCATCTTTACAATGAGGCTTTCAGAATTTTTAATTGAGAGGTTAAGTTAGGAGTACTAGCGTAGCGCTCTGAGGGTAACAGACCGTTGTAACTGAGCTAAAGCGCGGTTGTAATCCAAAATTGCTGTGACTCGATTACCTTCAGCCCTTGTGAGGTCGTTTTCAGAGTTAATAACATCAGTTTGAGTTCCTACACCAGCTTGGAATCGCAAACGCGCTAAACGTAGAGCTTCTCTAGCTTGTTCTAAAGCGGTGTTAGAGGTTTGAACATTCTCCAAACTAGATTGCTGGGTAGAATAGGCTTGTTCTACCTGAAAGCGAATTTGGTTGCGCTGTTCAGCAAATTGAGTTTCTGCGATCGCAATATTAACTCTAGACTGAGCTGCTCTTGCTCTTGCCGCTCCCCCATCATACAAATTGATGGTTGCTCTAACTCCCAATGAATAACCATCAGTAATGCTGACACTATCATCGAACTGATCTAATAGGTTGTAACTGCCTACCAAACTAACTTGAGGGCCCAGTTCTGCAAGAGCCTGTCTACGCTGTTGTTCGCTGATATTGCGTTGTGCCAACTGCTGTTGCAATTCTGGGCGATTTTGATAAGCCAGCACAATACTTTGTTCTAGCGTTGGGTTCCAAAGACCAGCTAATTGTACAGGGTCGGCGGCACTGATATTTATCCCCTGCGGCAAACTTATCCGAGTTGCTAATTGACGACGGGAAATTGCCTGCTGCGATCTAGCATTAGTCAAATCTTGTTGGGCATTTGCTAAATTCACCTGCGATCGCAACACATCGAACCGCGTACCAACCCCAGCTCGCTCTAAAGCTTCCGCATCACGCAAACTAGCTTCGGAGTTTTGCACAGCCGACTGAGCAATACGTACTTGTTCATCCGCTTGTTGCAGATTGTAGTAGTCAGTGGCAACATTCAAACGGATTGTCTCAGACTGAGTTTCTACAGCCAATTCATTGAAACGTACTTGTTCTTCAGCTGCTCTGATGCTAGCTTGCACTCTCCCAGAAGTGTAGATGTTATATGATAGCTGTGCTTGGCCGGAAAAAGATGTACCAGCTTCATCTGGCGATGAGATACCCGTCTGTTGTTCTTGGAGTTTCGACGAGAGCTGACTACTGGCAGACTGACTACGAGTAATATCGGTGCTAATTCCCAGAGTTGGCAATAAAGCAGCTTGTGCCTCACGTAGAGCCGCTCGATTGCGTTCTAGCTCCAAAATAGACACCTGTAAATCCCGATTGTTACGCCGTGCTAGCTCCAGAGCTTGTGCCAAAGTAATAGGCTGATTTCCCTGAAGTGTCACTTCCTCCGGTTTGGTAGGAAATTGCAAGGGATTTGAGCTAGGAATCAAGTTCTCGGGAACTTGCACCGGCCCTGATGGCACAGGAGTTATGGTTCTCGGCACAATGGAAGGTTGCACTGTCTCTGATGGTGCAGGAGTTACGGTTCCTGGTACAGTGGGAACTTGTGTCGAATTTGCCGGAATCGAGGTATCATTCTGAGCAATGCGGCCAATAGCATTTTGTTGTAAACAGGTGTTTGAAGCCAGTAGCAAAGCCGCGGAGGAATCAGTCTTGCTTTTCCCTGACTCCTGTGGGCATCTTGGCGCTGACAACAGTTTTGCTGATTCTCCACCTGTAGCTGAAGTTTGTAAAAATGTTTGCAACTCAGTAACAGCATTTTTCTTTTTAACCACTGGCTGCTGTGCAGAAGACAGGGGTAAAATTTTTCTTTGGACAGAATAAGGTTTTGAAGTGTAGTTGGGAACTACTATGCTCTCTGATTTCTGCCCAGAAATGCTTGAGTTACTCTGTTTTTGGTTATTTTGAGCAGAACGGCTACCATCTAGCTGTTGGGAAGAATTAGAAGTAGGTGTCAAACTGACAAATCTACCTTCATCTTTCTTAAGTACTTGTTTTATTGGCACAACAGTATTTCCAGCCGTAAATACTGGAATACTGTTATTACTTAAAGGCTTCATACTAAGTTTAGTAAAACCAAAACCAGGTAGTAGGGTTGGAACACTAACATTTGCACCATGCGGCAATTGCGTATTCATCATATCCACAACCGAGCTTTGACCATAAGTAGAAGTCAAAACACTAGGAGAAGAAGCCAGCTGTACCCCAGTTAGTTTTACAGTACCAGCCCAAGCAGGCTGAGTTGTTAAAACCGCTGCCGTGACACCAGGCAAGAAGCTATAGAATAATTGCTGTCCTTTCACCGCATCCCTCACACGAAAATCAATCTAGCGGCAGAAAACCTTTCTTCACCACAGAATATAGCACGATACTAAATTTAGGAAAGAATATACTACGATACTAAATTTAGGGTTCGGAACTCTGTTTGTCTTCAAAACGTCTAACAATGCGAGAAAGTTCCGCCTTTTCATCGATACTAACGCGAGTAGGAGCACCGCTGATAATCCGTTCGTAGTTTCTGAAAGAATCTTTAATATCGGGCCCGTCAGCAGTGATATTATACTCGCGAATGCCCTTATCATGCCAAGATCCGCGCATTTTAAATACGTTAATTGCCCGCGACATTTCTCCACGAATTTCTACGTACTGTAACATTAGAATTGTATCGGTAATCGTAGAAATATGAGAGTCAGTAATCGAATGCGCTCCTAAAAATTGGTCAGTTGTGTTGGTAAAGAAACCAGTAATTTCTTCTTGTTTAGCATAACCCGTTACACCAATTACAAACTGCCTAAATGCATTATTGCTCACTCCTCTAGCTAATGCTGATAGGGAATCAATGGCAATCCTAGCTGGTTTAAAGACAGCAATTTCTGATTTAATAATTTGTAAGTGGTCTTCTAAACCAGTTGATTCAGGATAGGTACAAATTATTTTTAGTAAACCTTGCTCCTCTAATTCTTCAAAATCAATTCCCCAAGAAGAAGCATTACGAGATAGTTGGGCACGTGATTCTTCGTAAGCAAATAATATGGCCTGTTCTCCATTCAGACAGCCATCTTGAATAAACTTACTCACTAACAAGGTTTTACCAGTACCTGTGGCTCCTGTTGCCAAAATAATAGAATCTTTAAAGAAACCACCACCGCACATTTCATCTAAGATTTTGACACCAGAAGATACCCTGATATTAGATGAACGCTGAGTTAGACGCATTGCTCCTAATGGGAAAATGTTAACTCCTTCATTGGTAATTGTGAAGGGATACTCGCCTTTCATGTGAGTTGTACCGCGCAATTTGAGAATTTCAACTGTGCGACGGCGGCGTTCCCCTTCTAAGACGTTGCGAACAATTACTACATTATCAGAAACAAATTCTTCCACTCCAAAAGAAGCAACGGGGCCATATTCTTCACTGCGTTCAGTGGTAATTACAGTGGTAACACTCAGTATTTTGAGACGTGCTACCAAGCGAAAAATCTCGCGTCGTACTACTCCCATTGCTTCGTACTGCTGAAATACTGCTGTCATTGAGTCAATTGAAACTCGTTTAGCTTTGTATTTGCGAATAGCATATTGCAAGCGTTCGATGAGTGCGGAAAGATCAAAATTTCCAACGATATCTTGACCTTCTGGATCGGGAGATGCATCAAGAATAAATAATTTACCTTCTTCGATTAGGCGCGGTAAATTCCAACCAAAAACATGGGCGTTTTTAATAATATCGCTGGGTGATTCTTCAAAGGTAACAAATACTCCTGCTTCATCGAAGTAGGTGATACCGTTATACAGAAACTGAAGAGACAATAAAGTTTTACCTGTACCTGAAGTGCCACTGACCAAGGTAGTTCTACCAATTGGTAAACCACCATGACTAATATCATCAAACCCTTCAATCATTGTGCGAATTTTTTCTACACCCCCATTTTTTGGTGCCTTATTGGGTTCTACTTGCTCGTTTTGACTCATTGCTTGATAATAAAATGGTATTAAAAACTGTTTTTTTATTAGTAAAGTTTGTACTCAATTTTTCCAGACTAATTATAAAATAAATGTTAAGCAATTAGGGTGTGTTAGGTCACAATCTGACAAAAAAAGCAAAAACAAATATATTTATTTAAGATTTAAAATAAATATTTTGCTGTAATGCTCTAGAATATAAGGGTAGTAAAGCTATCTTAACTAGAGCAATATAATGGCTACCCTACATAGTTAAAATTTACTTTATAAACGCTATATTATATCATTAATTATTTTACTCTTCAAAATCTGCTTCACTCAGTTCTTCATAAAGCAAATCTAATCCAATCAATACTCTTTCTCGATCTGAAAGATCGCCGATAATTTTGCGAACGGGTGGAGGCAAAATTTTGGATAATGTTGGCGTTGCCAATATTTTATCTTCTTCTGCCAGTTGTGGGCTTTTCAATACATCGATCACTTTTAAAGCATAAACACCTTCAAACTCCTGTTCTAAAATATTTTTGAGTGTTTTCAAGGCCCGAACCGAATTAGGGGTATTCCCTGCTACGTAAAGCTTGAGAACGTAGGTTTTTTTGGCTTTAATCATATATTTACAGGCTAGTTACGATCGTAGAAATACAAGATGCGTTCGCACGTTGGTAATAACTAACAGTGTTAGCTTGTTCCAAGTTAAATATTAATAAATAAACTTACTTTATTTAGAAATCGAACTCCTATAGACTTCACACAAGTGAGCCAATATATCTATCAACGTCAGGCGGTAATCAAGCAAGGTTTCATTGCTTCTTCCTTCTAATTTTAGCTGGATAGAAAATTCTTCAATTACCTCCATGTGAATTTCGATGATTTGGGGCACAGGAATATTAGCATAAAATATAGTATTGATAAATTTATCAATTTTTTCTTTAAGTGTTTTGTCTGTGGTAAAATAATTCAAAAGTATTAGACTGTAATCTAATTTAAGCTGTCTTAATAATCCTTGCCTTTCGGCTAGATTCATCTCGTTAAAATGCTGTTGGCTTTTTTGCATCTGGCTGGCAAATACATAGACGTACTTGCTAGTGTATGCCTTACTTGTATTTTGTTGCGGCCAATTTGGTAAATAGTTGATTGTTGCAGAGGTCGTTGCAGCAACAGGTAAATAGCAAAATTGGGCAACGATCGCATCAATAAATTTCCACACCCAAACAATCCAGCCTTTTTGCTTGGCTAAGTAAACTAGATTATTTAAACATTTGTTAATATCAGGTCGCAGAATCAATATCGGTAATAACATTTACTCTTTAATCTATCTCCTTGATCGCTTTGACCAAGAAACGTGGGCTGATAAGTTTGGCTAACGCTTCTAGGGGAATACTTCTTGATGTGCAGTAAACTAGTAACTTTACCCCAAAATAACGCTCTGTGTTAACAGATAGTGCAAGAAGGCAGTTCTTGCTGGAAGTGGTAAGTAAGAAAGCTTATGCACTAAAGTTAAGCTTTTTAGCTTTTTTCAACTGGATATTTATTTATGCCTGCTTATGCTAGCAACTCAACAGCTTAATGCAGCAACTGAGTGTTAAGACTTAGTAAATCTTTGATGATGAGGTATCTGTTGCCATAAAGAGACACACTACCTAATTTATTGTTGGCGTATCTGTATTTATATAAATAGATATATTTTTTAATTTTTCTCCTTGATAAGATACTTAAACGAACTTAAAGGATTGTCCGATTCTAAATCATTATAATTCCTCAAGGTTCTAAAGCGAATCTTTGGGGCCATAATTGTTGTAGCCGTCACTATCGATCGGGAGTTTAAATACCAGTAAGACGCTGGGGAGGCTAGTTGCTATAAATCAGAAACGTCGCCTCTTGGAAAAATGCACTCGTCCACAAGCAAGTGTCCGTGAGGGGAAATCCCGTTGTTTTATTTAATGGCGTTGAAATAACCAGAGTTGCTTATATGAGTCTTCTTAGAGGATATGGCTTCAGGCGAAAAGACCATCAACAGTTGGCAGATGGAAATGCCGGAGGTTCCCACAGGAAGAATGACCCCCAAAGCCCTATGTTAATGCTAGATTACCCGCTTTCTAACTTCCAGGCAACCGTAGCTAGCTGCCTCCAAACATCTTCTTTGGCAGTGGTGCTGGAGATTTTTGAACAAGAGCAGTGCGATCGCTTGGTAGTAGTGAATCAGCAGCAATACCCCATCGGATTGCTGTATTCTGCCCGTTTAATCCAAAAATTATTAGCACATAGTGACGATAAAAATCTAAATTTACATCAATCACTCTCTACTTGGGGTCAAGGTCTAATTGAGCCAATACAAACAATATCAGCTTCTGAGCGTGTAGAGCAATTAAGCTTGTACTTGGGTTATCCACCAGCCGAAAAGCATCAGAACTTAGATTTGGCGCTGATTGACTCTGATGGCCGATATTTGGGTCTGCTGGATAGTTCACGCCTGTTGCGATCGCTCGCTAAGGAACGCATGATTGGTTTACAAAGCTCAGGCATCCAGAGGTCGCGCCATGAGCATGAGTATGATGCTGATGTACAGCCACCAAATAAAGCCAAATCATTGAGACACCAGCCACTGATACTGTTGCTAGAAAGACTGCCTTGGCCTTTAATGTTGCAAACGTCTACTGGCGAAGTGTTAGCCCGAAATCCCGCCTGGTGGCAGCAATTAGGAGCCTTAAAAGATCCAGAAGGAGTTAGGCAACAAGTGGAAGCAATACTTGTCCCTAAGCCCTCCGAAAAATCTGAATATGTCACCCAACGAGCAATCAAAGTTCATCCCAATGGCAGGGAGAATGAATATGGTAGTGAAGAGGAACTGACTCAGCAAGAAGCATCACCAGATGCTGTATACAGTCGCTGCTATTTGGATAGTCAAGTGGGTACTTGTACCTGTGTTGTGGAAGTGCAAAATGGTCAGGAGCGAATTTGGCAGTTTGCCAAAATTCCTTTAGATAGTCCTGAGTTTAAAGTCATGAGTGCTGAGTCAGAGGTTGTACTCAGCAATGATTTGTGGTTAGTTTTAGCTACTGATGTAACTGAACAGCAGCAGCTTTGCAAAGAATTAGCTGCAAAAAATGCCGATTTAATTCAACTAAATCGGTTGAAGGACGAGTTTTTAGCTTGTATTAGTCATGAACTCAAAACTCCCCTAACCGCCGTTTTAGGATTATCGCGCTTGCTGGTGGATCAGCAGTTGGGAGAACTTAACGAGCGTCAAGCCCGTTATGCGGGACTAATCCATCAAAGTGGTCGCCACCTGATGAGTGTGGTTAATGACATTTTAGATTTGACCCGAATGGAAACGGGACAAATGGATTTGACGCTGACACCAGTGAAAATTAGTGCTGTGTGCGATCGCGCCCTATCAGAAGCCAAAGCCATCCACACTCAAACTACTAAAACAACATCCCAAACTCAAGAAAATACCCGTTCATCTGCTCCTCAATTCTGCCTTTCCATTGAACTGGGGTTAGATGAAATGGTGGCAGATGAGTTGCGCTTGCGCCAGATGCTAGTACATCTACTTTCCAACGCCTTTAAATTCACCGAAATATCCGGCGAAATTGGGCTGCGGGTGAGTCGTTGGGAAGGATGGATTGCCTTTACAATTTGGGATACAGGTATTGGCATTCCTGAACACCAGCAACACCTAATTTTCCAAAAATTTCAACAATTAGAAAATCCCCTCACCCGCCAATTTGAAGGCACTGGTTTAGGGCTAGTATTAACTCGGGCCTTAGCTCGGCTCCACGGAGGAGATGTCAGCTTCTTGTCTCGTGAAGGAAAAGGTAGCCAGTTTACACTACTTCTGCCACCCAGTCCCCCGAAAACAGGCTTTTCAGAGCCAGATATGGTAATCAGAGCAGACGAGAAGACACAACACCAACAGACACGGGAAAACACCGCAGCCACTCGTCAGCAGCTCGGTACGCCTACACAGCATCATCCCGCAAGTTCCCAACGGTTGGTCTTAGTAGTAGAGGCAGTAGCCCGATATATTGAAGACTTGACCGAAAAACTCAAATCTTTAGGATATCGGGTAGTAATTGCGCGATCGGGGACAGAAGCAGTCGAAAAAGCTCGGCGCTTGCAACCAATAGCGATATTTTTGAATCCGTTGCTACCCTTGCTGTCAGGCTGGGATGTGTTGACTTTACTAAAATCTGACACGGCAACCCGTCATATATCTGTAATAGTTACCGCAACGGGGGCCGAAAAGGACAAAGCATTTGCTAACCGAGCCGATGGTTTCTTAAGTTTGCCAGTGGAGCATCAGGTATTGGCACCAGTTCTCGAAAAATTATGTACTGCCCAAGTAGCTCCGCAGGTAGGGTTGGAAAATAGCGCCATTATCCCGCCTAAAACTCCACTGCGAATTCTCAGGTTGGTGAATCCCCAATTGGAATCGGTTAATCCCCACCCCTCACTTCGAGAACATCGGGTGATTGAAGTAGATGATTTAGATCAAGCAGAACTTTTGGCGCGGGTATGGCAATTTGATGTCATTTTGCTAGATGTCGAAAGTACTACCGCCCAAATTTATCTGCAACAACTAATCCAGCACCCACGTTTGGCGGCTCTACCATTGGTTACTTGCGACGTTGCAACTACCTTAATAGCTTCTAAGATACCAGGGTTATCTGTATTTCCTTACTTAACACCATTTACAAAAGACAACAGCAGTCGCATCGAAAAAACAGATGCCTTACTATCAGTACTGCAAATTGCTTCTGGTATTTGCTGCCCTCCTAACATCTTGGTTGTGGATTTGACAATGCTGCGTGATTTTCCACAGGTAAGACGTAAGCCAGCTAAGGGTTATCGGACAGCAAAAAATTGCTCAATTAGTAGTGAAACTGCTGAAAGGGGGTCTGAGTGGTTCCAAGCTTTAATTCAGTATTTACAAACCGCAGGCTTTAAAGCGGCTATGAGTCCCTGTTGGGCAGAAGTGTTACAACAAATTCGCCACCAAAGCGTTGATTTACTGCTAATTTGTTTAGGAGAATCCGCTATCCACAAAGATGTGCTAAAAGCCCTGAAAACATTGGGAGATTCACCTGATAAATTACCACCAATTTTGGTACTAAATCAGCGATTAAATCGCCCAGACACCAATTTTCCGGTTGGGGTAGCTTATAAGGAAATTGACAAGCAGAAAAAGAATAGCTTGGAATCGATAGAGACTGTTGTTGGTGCGATCGCTACCCAAATATTACCGCGATCGATATCAATGGAAGACCTCTTAAACCAGATCAATCAAGCCTTAGCTGTCAATGGTTACAATGGCAAATGTTAATGATTATTGAGAGAAAATTTGGTGCGATTGCTATAATTCCTATTGCCGGGTAGTAAATATCTGATGTGCTAACAAAGCCATAATTTGACTCAGTTACTTACTGAATATCGATCTCGTCCTTGCTGTTTCGCCGCATAAAGGGCCCGATCCGTGAGGGCAATCAGTGTATCTGGTAAATTTCCCGGTATGGGAATTATACTGCCAATCCCAAGACTGACGGTTACAATCTCACTCATATCAGATTGCTCGTGGGGAATTTTTAATGCTCGGATCGCTTGGCGGATATGTTCGGCGATCGCGATCGCCCCTTGCCGATCTGTATTCGGCAGAATCACGACAAATTCTTCACCCCCATAGCGGGCGACTAAATCGGCGGTACGATTCACCTTTTGCTTGACAACTTGTGCTAACTGCACCAAACAGGCATCCCCAGCTTGATGTCCATAGCAGTCGTTATAGCGTTTGAAATAATCGACATCAAACAAAATCAGAGACAGCGGTTGTTGTTCTCGTGCCAAACGAAACCATTCGTGCTGCAAACGTTGATCGAAGCAACGACGATTGGCAATTTTTGTTAACCCATCTACAATTGCTAACTGCTGCAATTCCTGATTGGCAATCTGTAGAGCAAGATGGACTTGCTCTCGTTCGGTAATTTCTTGCTGCAACTGCACATTAGTTTGAGCGAGTTCAGCCGTGCGATCGCTCACTTCAAATTCCAGCTCACGAGAATAGTCTGCCAAAATCTGCTCAGAGCGTTTGCGCTCCGTAATGTCCTGAAAAGTAACGAGCGCATACACAATTTCTTCCTGCTCATCCAGAATCGGCGTTCCTAACACTTCCAACGGGATGACAGTCTCATCCAAATGAATCTCTAAATCTTCAGTTCTTACCCGTTCTCCTTGTAGGGCGCGTATCGCTGGAAGTTGCTCTGTTGGGTACAGGGTGTTTGTACCTGTCCAATAGATTTGATAGGCAAAGGTGAGTTCGTTAGTGTCCACATCTGGCAAAACACTACGTCCTAGAAGCTGTTTCGCCATTTGATTGAAGTATAAAACATTACCGTCTGACTTGTGAACAGCAACGCCAACGGGTAGAGCCTCCAGAAATTGAGCCATTTGATGCTCATGAGCGATCGCGAGACGGATGCTTTCTTTTTCAAGCTGTCTAATTTGCAAGTGGGTATGAATCCGAGCTAATAGTTCATCTTTCCTAATGGGTTTGATGAGATAATCGTTAGCACCCACCTCTAACCCCAACACAATATCTTCTGGTTGGTTGCGGGCACTGAGCAAAATGATCGGCAAGCGATCGGCAGTAATTTGTTGCCGAATCACTTGAATTACCTCATAGCCAGTCATTCTTGGCATCATGACATCAAGCAAAATGATGTCAGGGTTAAAGCCTCGTTCTAGTAATGCCAGGGCTTCCTGCCCATCAGTCGCCAAAGTGAGCGTGTAATTCTGAAATTTCAAAAAGTTCTTCAACACCTGAAGGTTGATGGGTTCGTCGTCCACAATCAAAATGTGGGGGAACAACCCTTCAATAGATGATTCTTTTAGACGTTCTGGCGATGAGTTCGCTACCGAATTCAAAATATGTTTTGGTTGCGAATCAGGTGCAGCCTTGGCTAACAAGGAAGTGGACAGCAACACGGGAGTCATTTTGGCTTGTCGATCGCAAATCGGTAATGTAAAGGTAAACACCGATCCCTTTGCCAAGTTTGAATCTACCCAGATCCGTCCACCGTGTAATTCGATCAGGTTTCGGGTAATTGCCAGCCCTAAGCCAGTACCTCCATACTGCCGACGGGCAGACCCTTCAACCTGTTCAAAGGACTCAAATATCCGATCTAACTTATCTTTTGGAATGCCAATGCCAGTGTCGGAGATACTTATGGCGATGTGTGGAGTTGAGCATTGGGCATTGGGCATTGGGCATGGGGCATTGTTTATTTCC
>NZ_JADEXU010000324.1 GCF_015206895.1 Nostoc sp. LEGE 12450
TTACAAGGGTGTGACTAAGTTTAATTGCATCTAGGTCGAAACCAGTAAATCTGCCATTGCTTCCTGCTAGAACACCACCATCACCAATAGTTAAGGAACTCAAATCAAATCCCAAATTGGAGAGGTCTGCCACATAAACAGCCGTCTCAGCAGGGGAACCGCCCGTTACTCCAGGCAGCTTCGTCAACTGGATTGGAACACTAGTACCAGGTGAAAAGTCACCATCAGCTGTATTGCCACCAGCTAAATCTTTGACTTTGCCTGTACTTAAAACTATCCCAGAACCTAAGCCAAAGGGGTCATTTTGGAACGTACCAAAAGCCCTAGTATCTCCAGTTAGCTTGACATTGAAGTTAGAAAGTCCAGTGGTTATACCTGTAAGAGTGTCTAGTAACCCAAAAGCGTTGCCGTTATTTTGAGTAACAGTAAAGGCTGGTACAAGCGCTTCCGCTATGTTTAGGTTTAGGGTATTCGCTGTGATGTTATCCGTTAGAAACTCTATAGCGTTAGTTTCTACAGGTAGAGTCTTCAAACTCATAACGCTATTAGCCGAAACAGTAGCAGTACTACTATCGACGTACCTGACGTAACTAGCATTCAGGTCAAATTTAGAAAATCCTTGGACAAAGCCGATTAATTCATCCGCGCTAATTCTAGAACCGCGTAGGAAAATCTGTGTACCAGTGCGTATCTCTTTGAGAATGTAATCCCCAGACTTACCATGCAGTTGAATGATGTCGCCTTCATCGGGATTAAAATCGGTAATCTGTCCCTGGTTATTAAACCCAGATGTTAGAGGATTTTCATCATCGTAGTAAACCTCCCTTGCATCCCCTAGCCAGAATTCATCTTTCCCTGTGCCACCTGTCAAGCTATCAATTTCGTTACCAGAGCCAGGAGAAACTCCTAATTTTACCCCAATTAAGATGTCATTGTTGGCACTACCGAATAAAGAATCACTGCCTCTATTACCAATCAGGCTGTCATCTCCATCATTGCCGATGAGGATGTCTGCTCCATTACCACCCACAAGTTGATCGGCTTTACTTGTGCCGATGCCGTTCAATCGTTCAATATTACTAAAAGTCACCCGATCTAGTAGGGTGTTACCACTGCTAGTTATATTGCGGTAAATCTCCCCGCCATTAGTGCCATTGAAGAAAGACTGGATGCCTGAACCAACATCCCCAACAGAGTAATCGACAATTAACAGATCATCATCACCAGTACTACTGCCACCATCTACTGTATCAAGACCCAGACCAGAATTAATAGTGTCATTGCCACCGCCTGTACTGAAGTTGTTATCTAACTTGCCCAGTTGAGTCAGTTGGTCTTTGCCAAAACCTGTTTTAATGTCTCGGAAAGCTTCAAATTGGGTAATGACACTGCCATCTGATAGGGTTAATAGTTGATTGGGATTCTCTTCTCCAGGATTGAGGCTGACTAGGGTAATATTATCTGCTTTACCTGAGAGATCGATTGAGAGCGTATCAATTCCCGCGCCGCCGTTCAAAACAATGAAACTATTGGCAGGTGTGCCAGAAAACGCTAAATTTGCGTCGTTTTGATCCTTAACAAAATCATTGCCGTCATCTGCCAAAATTACGTTGTTACCTCGACCACCAGCGATGATGTCATTCCCCTCACCGCCCAAAATTACATCGTCATCAGCACCCCCAAAGATTTGATCTGCTTTGCTAGTGCCTGTAACTTTCAAGCGTTCGATATTTTTGAAAGTAACCGCATCTTGAACGGGAGGATTAGTACCGGAACCTCTAGAAAATGAGTTAGTGGGGTTAGCAAAATTACTGAAACCGCCTATAACACCAGTGCCGAAATCATTACGGGAATAATCAATGATTAAGCGATCGCTTCCACTACCCCCATCAACAACATCAGTACCAAAGTTACTTAGACCAGGATTGATGTCATTATTACCAGCATCTCCAGTTAAAGTATCGGCAAAATCAGACCCCAGTAAGTTCTCAACGGTAGATGAAATAATAGTCTGAGCGAATGTATCTCCTTGACCATGACCGCCTGTATTTACTGCACCAGGTAGCAGACTGACATTTACCCCTCCTGGCGATTCACTATAGTCAGCCCAGTCAATACTTGTTCCACCATCCAAAAAGTCAGCACCTACACCGCCAATTAAAGTATCGTTACCATCATTGCCTTGTAGGGTATCACTACCACCTTCTCCTCGGAGAATGTTACTACCTATATCACCTTCTAAGGTATCGACAAAGTTGGAGCCTTGCAGATTTTCTATGGAGTTTATGCTTAAAGGATCATCATCTTTATTTCGCAAAGAGAGTAATTTATCACCAGAAGCACCACCATCGGTATTACCATCTTCCTCTACTAGATGTACCTCAACTCCCTGGGTGGCACGAATATAAGAAGCCCAGTCATTACCAGTCCCGCCATCTAAGGTATCATCTCCAGGGCCAGCAATGAGAATATCATCCCCATTCAAACCCGACACATGACCGTCTTCATCACCAGCGACGAGAATATCGTTATAGATTGAACCTTGAAGATTTTCAACATTAAAGATTTTGTCACCATTGGCTTCACCCCCATACCCTCGATTTTTAGGCAAGCTACTCAAAACTTTATCTATGGGGGAAACAAAAGCCACATTACTGTTAGAGATATTGACGTAGACTCCTGCCATAGATGCGATGTAGGTGATTGTATCTTCATCATCTCCTCCATCAATATAGTCGGCTCCGGCTCCACTCAGTAACACGTCGTCACCCTCAAGACCAATTAATGTATCGTTACCTTGGTCGCCTACTAGGACGTTATCATCATCTGAGCCTGTGATAGAGTCGTTTTTGCTTGACCCAACAATATTTTGAATATGAATCAGGATATCTTGCGTACCGTAGCCATCGTTGCTAGCTTTGCCTTGAGTAAGGTTGACCACAATGCCATTAGGTGCATCGCTGTAATCAGCTGTATTTTTGTCTTGTGTATCAAGCAAGCCAACTGTTCCGCCATCGAGGGTATCGTTACCAGCACCACCTAAAAGGAAGTCATCACCTTCACCAGTGGTAATGTTGTCATCTCCTGCGCCACCTGTAACTTGAGCATTAGCTTCTACCTCATCAATGAAAGTGATGGTATCATTCCCGTTGCCAGCACTGATAATGACCAATTTGACATTTGTATACTGCTTGGGCTGCGGGTCTAAACCTTGCACCTCGACTAATTCGGTACTGCTACCATCATCATTCACACTACCGGATATGTGTTTAACAATGATGGTGTCATTATTATCTGTACCTGTGCGGTCAACAATCCCTGCCCCTGCTAACTGCTTCGCTAAAGGTGAATCAGGATCAGGTTCCTTATCAATAACGTTATAGTGTTCCGATTCATCACCCTCGCAAGGATCACCACCAAAGTCTTCTGGAGTAAAACTAATCAGCTTAATATTGGCTAGATTCAAGCGTTTACTAAAGCTGAAGAAGCCAAAATCTAGAGTTATTTGGCCAAAGATAATCGCGGCTAACTCACCACTAGGACTAAATAGACAAAATGGATTACCGCCATTGTCAACGACGTTAGCGATATCACTGCTACGAATTTTGTAATCGTTGTCAGAATTGCCCAAATCAAAGAACACAGTCAGACCAATCCCACCACCCAAGGCTGCTTTGATAAACTCCAGGTCTAAAGCGACGGCGGCATCCAACTCACCACCCAATGTTAGGTTGTGATCGCGATCGCCATCACCATCTTTATCGCTGATTGGTCTACCAGCAAAAAAGCCGTTGACTAGCTTAC
>NZ_JADEXU010000325.1 GCF_015206895.1 Nostoc sp. LEGE 12450
CAAAGCTGCTGTGAGAGCAATTTCTGAAGGTTTAAAACAAGACTTGTTGGGAACACGGGTACGTGTAACTTCCGTTGACCCTGGTATGGTAGAAACGGAATTTAGCGAGGTGCGGTTTCACGGAAATGCTGAACGCGCTAAAACAGTCTACCAGGGAGTTACCCCACTGACAGCAGATGATGTGGCTGATGTGATATTTTTCTGTGTGACGCGATCGCCCCATGTCAATATTAACGAAGTTGTGCTGATGCCTGTTGACCAAGCTAGCGCTACCTTGGTTAATCGGCGAACAGAAAAGTAATCTAAACACATCCAACTCGTACTGCTGTTGTTGCAGCCTCAGTACGGTTCGTTACTCCTAACTTATTTAGTACCTGGCTGACATGATGCCTAATGGTAGAAGGACTAAGTTTCATCCGTTGAGCGATCGCGTCATTACTTAATCCTAAAGCCAGCAGTGCTAAAACTTCTTCCTGTCGCTTGCTCAAGACAGGTTGGGATAATGGTTTGCTCGGTTGCAGCAAAGCCTGAATCACCTCTGATGTCAACATTGACCGACCGATCGCGGCAGCTCGTATGGTGTCTGCTAACTCATCAATCGAGATACCTTTGAGCAGGTAGCCAATAGCTCCGGCTTGCATTGCTTGCTGTACTAAGTCATTGGCTAGAAAACTCGTCAAAATTAAAACTTGAATTTCTGGGTATTTTTTGCGGATAGCTCTTGTTGCTTCTGCGCCATTCGTCCCCACCATCATCAAATCCATTAGCACCACATCTGGCTGCAACTGTTCGCACAAATGTACTGCTTCATCCGCATTACGCGCTTCACCCACTAATTCCATGTCATCAAACGCCAGCAAGAGAAATTTAATACCTCCCCGCAGGATTTCATGATCGTCAACAGTAATGACCCGAATAGGTTTCACTGATTTATCTTTTTTCATAAATAAATCCGGGATATTAAAACTATTTTTAATACATTTACATTAATGTTCCATTTTAAGTATTTATACGTGATATTCTTAATCTTTAATTTTTTATTTCCCGCCAGTCAATCACCCAAAAATCCCACAATATAGTACTTAAATCTGTCTTTTATAAGTAAATGGATAGGAATAAACATAACTATATTACAAAAAGAAAACACGTCTAAAAACTTTACAAATCAGAAATCAAAAAGAACAAATCGCGCTTTTAGTAGTTAACTTTATTTATACTTAATGCTCAATACTTCTCTACGAGAGGCTTCTCTTTCAGAGACGCTAACGTCAACGGCTCCGCTCAGTACCAAGTGCCCAATCCCCTACTCCTCACTCCCTATTTTATTTACAGCCGTTGACCAACTCAGGACAATCTCAGTCCCCTCACCTGGATAGCTTGACAAATGGAAAGTAGCACCAATCGACTCAGCCCGTTCTTTCATAATTGCTATTCCCAAATGACCAGATGGTATTTTGTTGGAGTCAAAACCACAGCCATTATCACTGATACGCAAGACTATTTCCTGTGAATCACCGTTGAGGCTGACTGATACTTGCGTTGCTTGGGCATATTTAATAATATTATTCAGTGCCTCTTGAGTAATCCGGTAGAAGACAAGTTTCACCTCATTAGACAGAAAGCGATCGCCTTCCCCTGACACCGTTGTTATTACCTGTAAACTTGCCCGTCCTTGAACTCCCTTGCTTAACTGGTGTAGCAATTCACCTAAAGGTTTTTCTACCAAACCATTAGGACGCAACTCGACTAGTAAATTCCGCATTTCTGCTAACGCCCCCTGTGTCAATTGGGCGAGTTCTTCTAAACCCTGTTGGGCTGTCTCTGGGTTGCGTTTCCAGACTCTAGGCAAAGCTTCGGCAATTGTTGCCACAGTAAACAATGTCTGCGATACTGAATCGTGTAAATCGCGGGCGAGGCGATTTCGCTCCAGTTCCACAGCAATTTTGCGTAGCCGTTCGCTTTCCATCAATTGTTTGCGTAGCTTCACCGCTTGCATCAAGTCTTTGACCAGCTGTAAGCTCATAATTACCACGAAGGCCAAAAATCCATATTCGCCAAGGTATAGAGATTTGAACACTCCCAAATCGATGAGGCGATCGTGTTGAATAGTTCCGACAAAAATCGCCAGACTCAAACCCAAAATCAGTGCCGCTTGCTTTTCACTACGCTGATATTGGCGGTAACATGCGTAAAAAACGAAAACTACATTACTGATTAAAGCTAAAAATTGGAACCCAACTAAGGGATTGAGTGTACCTTCTGGGTGGGTAATCAGTTCGCCCCAAGGCAAAGAAATACTTGATAGTCTGCTGATATGGGAGTAGATAATCCCAGTGGGTGAAATTTGGTTAATTAAGAGACAGATCAGGTAGAGGCTGTTCAGTGCCAAAAGTAAGCGTACAGGCTTAACTTTAGTATATAAAGCCACAAACCAGATAGTAAGAATTCCGTCAATATATCCCAAAGCAGATACCAATTTTCTGGCATTTATATAATCATCTACATTCATGGCTTTATATTTGGCTATCAGAGCCAATATATAAATAAAAACTACCAAGCAGGTTAGCCCAAAACAGAAGTGCAGCAAGGGTTTTAATCGCCCAAAAGCAATTAGCAAGTGTAATAGACCAACGTAGAGGCAAATACCAGCAAATATATTTAGGATAGTTGGAACAAGAACCATTACTTGTTTGATGAGAAATTTATATCTAGCAACAAACAAGTAATATCACCTGAATAGAGACTTTTCACATTCTCTATTCATAACTAATACTTATATAGGTCATTGATCCTAGTCAAAAATAGGACACTTGTACGATGCGCTTACCCAGGCGATCGCTGTACAATCCATTACGTCAATGATTTAAGCAATATTTAGGCGATGGCGTACCCGCCCTTTCCGGTGGCAATCGCCTTGCCTCTGCGATCAAAGCGCATAGGTGCAGAAGTTTATGCGCCAATACGGTTCAGTAGAAACGTTGCATTGGGTAAAGATGTTGTATCGCAATATCTCTACACGATGTTTGGTTGAGAATACTTAATAAAGTAACTAAATTTGTGTAATCAATTAACAAACAAAATGAACAAAATCTGGTCTCGCAACACTTTGTTGTTTAGTTCTGTTTTGGCTTGTACATTGCTTGCCACTCCTAATGTCGTTAGGGGCGACGACTTCTCTGTAAAAGCGACTAATGCTAATACAGCACGTTGTCGCCTAAATGTCACTGGTGCTTATCTAACAAAAATTTTTAATTCAGATGGCACAATCGGATCTCGTGGAGTCATAACACTTACCGCAGATGGTAACTTTTTTGTCATTGACTCTAATCAAGGTGGTGTAACCAGCGTCTTCAATCCCTTTAGCAGTGGACAAGGTGCTTGGAAGTGTGATGGCAAAACTGGGGTCAGCGCCAGATCAATTACCTTTGCTTATCCAGGAAGCGCAGGATCTACTGGTAGCATTGGCCGAGCCGACTATCAAGCTAGCTTTAATCCCCAAACGCAGACAGTACAAGGGACTATCACACTGCGTTTGTTCAACCTCAATACTAATCCGTTATTAGATAATGTCACGCCTGTAGGAACATTCAATTTTTCAGGGCAACAAATCAAAGCTAACTAACTTTGGCATGGGTTTTAGCTACGTACAAAATCTAACGCGAAACCTAACCTTCTAAGTTTCTCACCTCTTTCTAACGCTCTCTTCTTAGAAAAGGGAAAATTCAAAGCCTCCTCTTTTAAGAGCTACGGCGTACACACAAGTCGAATTACCCCCCTTAATCCC
>NZ_JADEXU010000041.1 GCF_015206895.1 Nostoc sp. LEGE 12450
CCTTCATTGCGAGAACTGAGTTAGAAAAAGCTGGTTTTTGGGCAAACTACTTTAAATAAATAACTAATTTAACAAGAGTTGATGAAGTATGAATACAGCAGTTGAGCCGATGGACAAGCTTTTGAACTATCAAATTAGCGAACAACTTTATACAGGCTCTAGAACCTTAGTTTACCGTGCAATTCGAGAAGCCGATCAACTACCGGTTGTAATCAAACTGCTCCAGGAGGAGTATCCCACCTTCAACGAACTGCTGCTGTTCCGTAATCAGTACACGATCGCTAAAAATATTGACCTACCCGGTATTGTTCGTCCCTATAGTTTGGAACCTTATCGCAACAGCTATGTTTTGGTGATGGAGGATTTTGGCGGCATTTCCCTCAGAGATTGGATTAACGAAAAAATGGGGAGCAACCAATATACTCTGACAGAGTTCTTGGAAGTTGCGATCGCTCTGAGCAATATTCTCGACGGACTCTATCGCCACCGGGTTATCCACAAAGATATCAAGCCTGCCAACATCCTCATCAACCCGGAAACTCAGCAAGTCAAGTTGATTGACTTTAGTATTGCCTCTCTTTTACCCAGAGAAACCCAAGAAGTTCACAGTCCTAATGTCTTAGAAGGTACTCTCGCTTACCTTTCCCCGGAACAAACAGGGCGGATGAATCGCGGAATTGACTATCGCAGTGATTACTATTCTCTCGGCGTTACCTTCTATGAATTACTGACTGGACACTTACCTTTTCAATCCAACGAGCCGATGGAATTGGTTCACTGTCATATAGCCAAGCAACCAGAAGAATTAGGGAGTAGGGGGCAAGGGGTAGGGGGTAGCAGGGAAGAAGAGATTCCTGAAGCTCTTTGTGACATTGTGATGAAATTGATGGCGAAAAATGCTGAAGATCGCTATCAGAGTGCATTAGGGTTGAAATTTGATTTAGAAAAATGTTTGTCTCAATTGCAGGAAATAGGCTCGATTAAATCCTTTAAATTAGGTGAGCGGGATATTTGCGATCGCTTCATCATCCCAGAAAAACTCTACGGTCGCCAAGGCGAAGTTGAAAGTTTATTGGATGCCTTTGAGAGAGTCAGTCAGGGAAGCACTGAAATTATGTTGGTAGCAGGCTTCTCTGGTATTGGTAAAACTGCTGTGGTTAATGAAGTCCACAAGCCAATTGTGCGACAACGGGGTTACTTCATTAAAGGTAAATTTGACCAATTCCAGCGCAACATTCCTTTCTCTGCCTTTGTGCAAGCCTTTCGAGACTTAATCAGGCAACTGCTGAGTGAAGCTGATGCCCAATTTGAGCAGTGGAAGTGCAAAATTCTCTCTGCTTTGGGTGAGAACGGACAAGTGATGATTGAGGTGATTCCAGAACTGGAAAGTATGCTTGGTAAACAGCCTCCTGTGCCAGAACTCTCTGGGAGTGCGGCACAAAATCGTTTCAAATCGCTGTTTTTGAAATTCACTCAAGTCTTCACTGCACTAGAACACCCGTTGGTAATTTTTATTGACGATCTGCAATGGGCAGATTCTGCGTCTTTAAAGTTAATGCACTTGTTAATGAGCAAAGTTGACATCGGCTATCTACTGTTAATTGGTGCTTATCGAGATAATGAAGTTAACCCAGTACATCCACTAATGTTGACTTTAGAAGAGATTCAGAAGTTAGGCGCTACAGTTAATACAATTACCTTAGCTCCCCTCAATCAAACATCCGTCAATCATTTAGTTGCAGATACATTAAGTTGCTCCCTAATGTTAGCCACACCATTAACAGAGTTGGTATTGAGTAAAACAAAAGGTAATCCTTTCTTCAGTACCCAGTTTCTCAAAGCGCTACACCAAGATCAACTAATTACATTTAATTTTGACGGTGGTTATTGGGAATGTGATATTGCTCAAGTGCGAGCGATCGCACTTACTGATGATGTAGTAGAGTTTATGGCAATTCAGCTTGAAAAATTGTCAATAGAAACTCAAGAAGTTTTGAAATTAGCGGCTTGTGTGGGAAACCAATTTGATTTAGCCACCTTAGCGATCGTCCATGAAAAATCCCAGATGGAAACAGCCGCAGACTTTTGGAAAGCTTTACAGGATGGGTTAATTATCCCTACCAATGAGGTCTATAAATTTTATCAAGAAGAGTCAGACTGGGCTACGCCTCACTTTGCGAACAGAATTAAAAACTCAGAATTGAAGCGACACAATTATCCTGACTCCTGTTCCTATAAATTTCTCCATGACCGTATTCAGCAAGCTGCCTATTCTCTTATTCCTGAATCTCAAAAAAAAGCTACTCATTTAAAAATTGGTCAACTACTTTTAAATAATACATCGCCAGAACTAATTGAAGGCAGTATATTTGATATTGTTAATCAGTTAAATGAGGGAATTGATATAATTCATGAGCAATTGCAAAAAAATGAATTTGCTCAATTGAATCTAATTGCCGGGAAAAAAGCCAAAGCTTCTACTGCTTATAGAGCAGCTGTTAAGTATTTTAAATTTGGTAGAGAATTGCTGACAGAAGAAAGTTGGCAAACCAACTATCGACTAACGTTTGAATTGTATAGAGAATCTGCCGAGTGTGAATATTTGATTGGGGATTTTAATAATGCGGAGACATTGTTCACTTTAGCATTAAATTATAGTCACAATAGATTCGAAAAAGCAAATATTTATGGAATTCAGATGTACCTGAAAATGACTCAGGGAGAAAACATTGAAGCTGGAATTGAAGCCGGACTGAAAGGTTTAAGTATCATGGGTATGCATTTGCCTGTTACTTCTGAAAAACAGCAAATTGTTATCGAAATTGAACTTCAAGGATTAAAAGCTAAACTTGCAGAAATTCGCCCAGCAGATTTATTCGATTTGCCTGAAATGACAGATCCAGATAAGAAAGTCTGCATGAGTCTTTTAGCTGATCTTTGGGCAGCAGCTTATATGGGAGGAGATCAAAACCTTAGTTGTTTGGCTCCTTTATTAATGATTGGTTTATCGTTGACTTATGGCAATGCAGAAAGCTCTGGTTTTGCTTACTGCCTATATGGGATGAATCTGGCAAGTCAAGGAAGTTATCAAAGTGCTTATGAGTTCGGTACATTAGCACTAAAACTCGATCGTCACTTCAATAGCATCCAATTTATTTTTAAGACTAATAATATATTTGCACACACCACCAATCCCTATAATCAGCATTTGAAAACGAATTTACCACTTTCTCAAGAATCATTCCAAATATGTCAAGAGACTGGAAATTTGGTATTTGGTGTTTGGGCGGTTTCGTTTCTGATTTGGGCGATGTTAATTAAGGGCGATCGCCTCTCAGATGTTTACGCGGAAACTGAAAAATACCTCAGCTATGTCCAACAGGTAAATGATGCAAATATGTTGTATGCATTTACTTTACAGAGACAGTTTTTATTGAATCTACAAGATATCTCTAAAAACACCGATTTATTAGACGATCCCAATGGCGAAGATATTCCCTATATAGAAGTTTGGAGACAAAAGAATAACTTCGATCATGGAATTAATTGGTACTGCTTTCTCAAAATTCAATTATCATACCTTTATGGTCGCTACACAGATGCTGTCCAAGCAGCAGAAGAAGCAAAGAAAACTCTTGGTTGTAACTCTGGATTTTTCCCAATTATTCAGTATCATTTCTATTATCCACTCAGTTTGGTAGCCCTCTATCCCGATGCGACATTAGAGAAGAAAAACCAGTATTGGGAAATTATTCAAGAGCATCAACAAATCCAGAAAACCTGGGCAAATAATTGTCCAAAAAACTTTTTACATCGATATCTATTGTTGTCTGCGGAAATGGCAAGAATTTCTGGGAAGTATATGGATGCAATCGAGTTATACGATCGCGCCATTGCTAAAGCCAAAGAAAACGAATACCTCAATGAGGAAGCTCTTGCTAATGAACTCACAGCTAAGTTTTATTTAGAATGGGGCAAAGAACGCATTGCCCAAGAATATTTGATTAATGCTTACTATTGTTACACTCGCTGGGATGCTAAAGCCAAAATCGATGACTTAGAACAACGTTATCCACAATTGCTAGCTCCCATATTACAACAGAAGCGTTCACGAAGTGACTCTGAAAGAGTATCGCCACTCACCCACAATGATACGATCGCAAATATTGACAGCCTTACTACCTTCCACTCAAGCATTCATAAATCAGCAACATCTAGCAGCAATGCATCAGTAATGCTAGATTTGGCAACGGTTCTCAAAGCCTCTCAGACTCTTTCCAGTGAAATTGAACTGGATAAATTACTTACGAAGCTGCTACAAGTGGTAATTGAAAATGCTGGAGCCGATAAGTGTGCGTTACTACTGCTCAAAGAAGGTAGATTGCTAGTTGAGGCGACTACTGAAGTTGGCCAGCAATCAAGGTTGTTACAGTCCATTTTTGTAGAAGATAGCGCAGACATTCCCCATAGCCTAATTTATGCGGTTAAACGCAGCCTGCAACCTACCGTCATCCTTGATGCAACAGTGTATCCGATGTTAATAGCTGATCCCTACATCATGCGTCAGCAACCCAAAAGCTTGCTGTGTACACCGATTCTCTATCAAGGCAAACTGTTAGGGATTTTGTATTTAGAAAACAATCTTACTACTGGGGCGTTTACCAGCGATCGCGTCGAAATTCTCAATTTGTTATGTACTCAAGCTGCAATCTCCCTAGAAAATGCCCGACTTTATCAGCAAGCACAAGATACTCTAGAAAACCTTGGACAGACGGAACAATTTTTGCGGTTAATTATCGATAATATCCCCCAGTCTGTTTTCTGGAAAGACCGCAATAGTGTTTATTTAGGCTGTAACCATAAGTATGCTCAAACTTTTGAGAATGGAGTGTCTGAAAATGTTACTGGTAAAACAGACTACGACTTTTCCTGGACTCGTGAGCAATCAGATTCTTTTGTAGAGTGCGATCGCCGCATTATGGAGTCTGGACAAGCTGAACTCAACATTATAGAAACCGTGCTGAAAGCTGACGGGAAACAAATCTGGTCGAATACCAATAAAATTCCGCTACGAGATAAAGAAGGAAACGTTTTTGGCATTCTTGGTACTTCTGAAGACATCACCGAATACTACCAAGCGCAACAATTGCTGCAACAGCAAAAGCAACAATTAGAACAAGCATTGCAAGAACTCCAAACGATGCAATTGCAATTAGTACAAGGTGAAAAAATGTCTGCCCTTGGTAACTTGGTAGCAGGTGTTGCCCATGAAATTAACAATCCTATCGGCTTCATTGCCGGTAACATTGAACCAGCTAAAGATTATGTTAAAGACCTGTTCGCACTGATTAATCTTTATCAGGAAAAGTTTCCCAATCCCGGCTTAGATATTCAAGATGAAATTGATGCCATCGACCTGAATTATTTACGCGAAGATTTGCCGAAATTACTGGAATCGATGAAATTGGGTGTTAACCGTATTCGTAGTATCAGTACCAGTTTGCGAACCTTTTCCAGAGCAGATAAGGATTATAAAGTTCCTTTTGATATTCACGAAGGTATTGATAGCACTATTTTGATTCTGAGACATCGTTTAAAAGCTAACGAAAACCGTCCGGCAATTGATGTTGTGAAGAATTATGGCAAACTACCCCTAGTGGAATGTTTTGCTGGACAACTTAATCAAGTGTTTATGAACTTATTAGCAAATGCCATTGATGCACTTGAGCAATACAATACAGAGCGGAGTTTGGAAGCAATTCTATCTAACCCCAATTGCATCACCATTCAAACCCGTGTAGCAAACTCAGGTGAGCATGTTTTAATTAAGATTTCTGATAATGGGGTGGGGATGTCACCAGAGATCAAAGAACGAGTATTTGACCATTTATTCACCACCAAGCCTGTAGGCAAAGGCACTGGATTAGGATTAGCGATCGCTCGTCAAATTGTGGTAGAAAGACATGGCGGTTCACTCTCCTGCACTTCAGAACTTGGACAGGGCACAGAGTTTGTCATTCAAATATCTACTCAACAACAATAATGATTTCTGTTAGCGGTAGCGAGGCTTTAGCCCGTACTTTCTACTTTACTCAGCACTCTTAATTTTTGGTTTTCAACTTTTAACAAATCGCTTTATGATCTTTAAATTATACAAAAGTTGGTTGGAAACCAACCCACAAAAGTATGCTGCAATGGACAAAAATCACTACTCATTGAAATATCGATCGCGTAATTTCATACTACTATCAATTTTGGTGATTTTGTCCCTTAATATTAGCGTCACCGCTATCATTAGTTACAACATTGTGAAAGGGTTGTTGCTCAATAGTCTCAAGCAGCAAGCACTGTTAAAAACACAACAAGGTCAAAATGATATTGATAACTGGTTAGCCATTCGGAAGACAGAAATTAAAACTCTGGCAAATTCTGCTGTAGTGCGATCGCTAAATTGGCCAGTGATAGAACCTTACTTGCAATCTGAGGTGAAGCGGCTGCAAACGTTTTTGCTCATGGCGTTGAGCATACCAGATGCTACATTAATGAATACTCAAGGTGATTGGCTCAATGTTAAAGATCGAGAATTTTTTCAGCGGAGTATGGTGGGTGAAACGGTAGCTACCGATCCAATTATTGGACGCACAACCAATCAGTTACAGATTCAGATTAGTTCGCCGATTCCTGCCAAAACAGGCACAAAGCCAGCAGGCGTATTAATGGGAGGGATTCCGATTAACCGGGTAGTTGAGGTTATCAACAATTTACGTCAAGGTAAGGGCAGCTATGCCTTTGCGCTAAATTCTCAAGGAGTTCCCATCGCCCATCCCGACACGGAACTAATTGGTACACCGGAAAAAGCCGCCCAGAGTTTCCTCAATTCACCCAGTCCCAGGTTAGCTGAAATTACTCAAAAGATGGTGGCTAAACGCACAAATATTGAATTGGCTCAACTGGATGGTAAGTGGAGCTATATTGCTTATACTCCCCTGAGAGAAGCAAATTGGTCGGTAGCCTTAGTTGTGCCACAAGAAAATATTGAATCGCCATTGCAGGCGTTGAACCTGTTGGCTACGGTTCTGGGAGGATTGCTAGTGGTTGGATTGGTCGGTGGATGGCGACAGGTGCAACTATACGAACAGATTCGCGATCGCGCCTTGATTTCTAGCCAGCAAGCGCAACAACTCAGCAAAACCTTGAAAGAATTGCAAAATACCCAAGCTCAACTCATCCACACCGAAAAAATGTCTAGCCTGGGACAACTAGTGGCTGGAGTGGCACATGAAATCAATAATCCCGCCAATTTTATCCATGCCAATCTTAACCATGCAAGCATTTACAGCCAAGACATCCTCGATTTGCTCAAGCTTTATCAACAAACCTATCCAAATCCTACGCCCGAAATTAGCGATCGCATCCAAGACCTTGATATTGAGTTTCTGGCAGAAGATTTACCCAAGCTAATGGCATCGATGCAAGTAGGAACCAAGCGTATTCGTCAAATTGTGCTGTCGCTGCGTAATTTCTCGCGCCTTGATGAAGCAGACATGAAATTTGTGGACATTAATGAAGGATTAGACAACACTCTGATGATTCTAAATCATCGCTTGACAGCCACGCCTAATCAACCAGAAATCCAGATCGTTAAGAAGTACGGTGATTTACCCCTAGTAGAATGCTATGCAGGGCAACTCAATCAGGTGTTTATGAATGTTCTAGTGAATGCGATTGATGCCGTAGAAGAGTCATTAGTAAAGAATCAAGGACAAATTTGCATTCGTACTGAACTCACTAATGAAGAACAAGTGATTATTCAGATTTCCGATAATGGTATTGGGATGTCAGAAGAGGTAAAGCAACGAGTCTTTGACTATATGTTCACTACTAAACCTGTGGGTAAAGGAATCGGATTAGGGATGGCGATCGCTTATCAAATTGTTGTGGACAAACATGCAGGAACTATTGAAGTTGATTCAACCCCAGGATGTGGAACAGACTTTACCATCCGTATTCCTTTAAAAAGTAAAAGCTCAATACATTGAAATAGACAAAAATTATACAAGTTATTTTTTGGCTCATTTCTACCCTCATTCTCAAAGGCGATATACTTTAAGAAAGTTGATTTGTGAATTTAATCTGCTGTAACAGCTACTACATCAACTCTCTGAGGTAATATGCTTTTAAAACTGCAACAAATTATTGTTAAACCTGGTCAACAAATGTTACTACAAGATATTAGTTGGCAGCAGTTAGAAAGTATTTTAGAAGAAATGGGAGAAAAGAGTGCCTCACGTATCTCTTATAGTGATGGCTGGTTAGAAATTATGGTTCCCCTACCAGAACACGAAAAAGATAAAGAATATATTGGTGAGTTAGTAAGAGTTTTATTAGACAAACTCCAAATTGATTTTGAGCCTTTTGGTTCCACTACACTAAAAAATGAGCGAATGCGGCAAGCAGTAGAACCAGATACTAGTTTTTATATCCAAAATCAAGCTGCTATCATTGGGAAAAATCGCATTGATTTAACTATAGACCCACCACCAGATTTAGCAATCGAAATTGATATTACTTCTCGAACTAGATTTCAAAATTATGAAATTTTGGGAGTTCCTGAACTTTGGCGACATACACAACAAGGTTTAGAAATTTTCTTGCTCAAAGAA
The DNA here is from genome assembly GCF_015206895.1 of Nostoc sp. LEGE 12450. GTDB lineage: Bacteria > Cyanobacteriota > Cyanobacteriia > Cyanobacteriales > Nostocaceae > Nostoc. The sequence goes on from NZ_JADEXU010000041.1 coordinate 8,664, forward strand.
GGGAAATATATAAAATCAGAATCTAGTCCTAATTTTCCTGATATCCCAATTGTTGAATTAGTGAATAAATATGTTCAGCAGTGTTTAACAATTGGCAGAAGTCAAGCTATGCGTAATTTTCGAGATTGGGTAAAGAATAATTTATAAGAATGCGATCGCTATTTTTAAATACAAGAATAAGTAACTGTGATCCCTATTCAGAGAGACCATTAATAAAGTAAATCTTTAGACAAAACGCAAATATACGCATTGGAACGCAATTTTTCAGCCTTTATATACGTATATTTGCGATAACAAGAGAAACAATTCCAGCTTTAATGTACTAACGCGATCGCACGTTTCGTTAACGCTTCAGCAGTCAATCCATTAAACGCCATCAATTCACCAGCACTGGCTGTAGTTTCGCCACGCTTCCACGCAAAGGTGTCGCGCTTCGCTGTACTCCGTAACAGAATCGGTTCTAGCATCCCCGCAGCACCACCAGTAACAGCAATTAGTGCATCGCCATCAAATAATTCAGCAAATTTCGCATCATCCAAGAAACCGCCTTCGGGTTCAGAACAGGTATCCCACGCAGTATCATTGCTACGGTACAATTGCCGAGGATTGATCACAGAAACAATCTTGACACCAATACCTTCAGTTTCTAAGAAAGCCGCAGCTTCAAATACTGGTATTAATGTTAAATCGCCAATTACAGCAAATACAACTTGTTTATCACCAGCAACTTCATGTAATAACACTGCACCATCGCGTAACCCTTGCCGAGTTTGTTCTAGAGTTGTGCGAATTGGCAATGGTGATTTACTAGCTGTAATCACAATTCCCTTATTCTTAGTTTTCAACGCCCAGTCATAACAGGCTTGAATACTATTAGCATCAGGCGGAAATAATGGGAAAACATTTCCATTTCGCATCAACGAAGCAAAGTAAGCTTCAATTTCGGGACGTTGGTGAGTCCAACCGTTGCGCCCTTGCTCTAAAGCGCCTGCTGTGAATAAAGTAATAGTTGAAGGAGTTTGACGGCGCAATTCTGCCATTGCTTGGGTTACAGTTTGCCAAATTGGTAATCCGTTGATGGCAAAAGATTCGTAAGAACACCACAAAGTTCTCGCACCCATTAACGCTAAACCGGCAGCTAAACCGGCACAAGCATCTTCACTCAATGGTTCATAAACTTGCCCATTTGGTGCTTGGTTATATAAGTCGTCGGTTGTGGGATGGATAATCTTTAATGCTTGGTTAATGTTGGCAATTCCAGATGCTTCGTTACCATCGGCGTTGGTGACAAGGAAATTCCGATCTTTATTTCCAACTATTCCTACTAATCGTCCCATTGCGGTTGTGGAAACTTTTGGTTCGCCACCGACTGCATATTCTTCTAAAGGTAATTCGCCTAATTCTGGCAATGGGAATTCAAATTCTGTCACCACAGTTTTTGCTGCTGGGCCACCACCGGCGCGTTCTGCATTTGTTCTGACTAATTGCCAAGCTTCCGCAGACAAAGCACGGGTTTGCAATGCGTTAACAATATGCGGCGCATCCAGCGTATCTTTAGGATACAGGTTGTGAGATTTTGCACCCCGCGCGTGGACTCCTGCACCTTTGAGTTGTTTAATAATGAAGACGGTAAGTTTCCCACCCAATGCCGATCGCGCTGCTTTATCTACACCCGAAAGTACTGCTTGAGTAAATGCTAGGCGTTTCTCGAAGGAAAAGGCAGTGCTATCAACGTAATCGCCTGGTTGGTTTTGATCGTCAAAATCTTTGGCATCAACTAATACGACTTCATCAAAACCGTTACCTTGCCAATATGCTTGCATCTGTTCGTTGGTTTTGAGGGAAACCATGCTGTGATGTTCTTGGCTGTAACCGTTCCACACCAACACCGGTAAGAAGTTGGTGACAGCAGGATAAGCAGTATGGAAATGTGCGATCGCACTTACAATATAAGGCTCACCCAATCCACCATCCCCAACTGTAAAGGGGAACAACTTATCTTTGTGCAATAGTGCAGCCGCCATTGCAAAGTGTTGCCCTTGTCCCAAAGGCCCCGCAGGTGCGAGAATACCGGGAATGTAACCAGAAAGATGTCCTAAAAGTCCGTGCTTTTCTCGAAAGCGATCGCGCAATTGTTGGACTGTAAAAATTCCCATGTTCTCTAGCGAACGATCCAAGAACATGGCACTATAAAATCCGGGGGCGTGGTGTCCGACTTCAGTAATAATGTTCTTGTATCCCAGCATGACAAGAGATGCGTAAGCTTCCGCTTGGCTGGCGAATCCGCCGGGATGCCCAGAAGCCTTACTAGCGGTAACTTGCAAAGTCAGGTAGCGCAGGGCATCGGCAGCTAGTAAAGTTTGATATACAGCTGCTTTGTCTGTGGGAGATGCGATCGCTATTTTGCCCGACTCGATAGCAGGTGTTGCACCATAAGTTTCAAAATCTGGTAACGCTTCACCAAAATATTGAATTCCTTCAGAAAAATTGGGAAGCGCTGAAGATGCTTTTGGAGAGATTGCAGTCATGCTGAGTACCTTGTGACGATGAGATGAAACTGTAGATGCTCGTTGAATTTAACAAAAATTTTACATCTTTCAGGCTGTAACAGTTTATTGCTTTTTTGTACCCTCAGTATAAGTAACTTCAATCAACAGAAATTTATAAGTTGCAGTTAGTTAAAGTAGGAACAAGACATAAAGTAACAAAAGAATTTTATGAAATTACCAAACGGCCCGCAAAGCCCAGCAGTTTTACAGATGCTACGCTGGATTACTAGCCCCATGTCATTTATGGAAACTTGTGCCAAAAGATATGGGGATATGTTCACCATCAGGTTAGACAGCAAATCTCCGCCACTGATATTTGTCAGTAAACCTGAAGTGCTAGAGCAGATTTTGACCAACGATACCAAGGGGTTAGAAGCACCTGGTGATACAAATGCGGTGTTTGAATCTTTGCTTGGTAAGCATTCTGTGATTACCATCAGTGGTGAGGAACACCAACGCCAACGGCAGTTATTATTGCCACCTTTTCACGGTGAAAGAATGCGAAGCTATAGTCAAATAATTAGTGATATTACCGAGAAAGTCATTAGCCAATACCAGATAGGGCAACCCTTCAATATCCGGTCTGTTACCCAAGCTATTACCCTGCGAGTGATTATGCAAGCTGTGTTTGGGCTAGATGAAGGCCCACGCGCCGAAAAATTACAGCATTGTTTGGCTGAAATGCTGGAAAAAGGAAGTTCTGTGTTGAGTGCCGCTTTGCTTTATTTTCCAGCTTTGCAAAGGGATTTTGGCCCGATTAATTTCTGGGGAAAGCAGATGCGCCGACAGCAGGCAGCTGACAAACTTATATACGAAGAAATTCGAGAACGTCAAGAACAACCAGACCCATCACGCACAGATATCCTCAGCTTACTCATGGCAGCTAGGGATGAAGCAGGTCAACCAATGACTGATGAAGAGTTACGCGATGAATTAATGACTCTGTTGGTCGCAGGCCATGAAACCACAGCAACAGCCTTAGCATGGGCATTTTACTGGATTCAAAAAATACCATCAGTACGCCAAAAGTTACTGCAAGAACTAGATAGCTTGGGTGATAACCCTGACCCCAGCACCATTTTTAAATTACCCTACCTCAACGCTGTTTGTTCCGAAACTTTGCGAATTTATCCAGTAGCGATGCTGACCTTTGCCAGAGTAGTCAGAACACCTCTATCTTTGGGTGGCTACGAACTTGAACCAGGTACAGGTGTTATTGGTTCAATTTACTTGACCCACCACCGAGAAGATTTATACCCCGAACCTAAGCAGTTTAAACCAGAACGCTTTTTAGAACGGCAATTTTCTCCCTATGAATATTTACCTTTTGGAGGTGGTGCAAGGCGCTGTATTGGTCTAGCATTTGCCCAATTGGAAATGAAGCTAGCACTCGCCAAAATCCTTTCCAGCCGCGAATTAGAACTAGTTGACAATAATGAAGTGCGGCCTAAACGCCGTGGTTTAGTGACAGGTCAAGATCGTCCTATCCAGATGGTTGTAAAAAGTCAACGTCGGGTGAAGTCTCCCATTCTACAGACAACCACTGTTTGATGATTTGAGGTTTGATGGTTGCGTTCAGCCAACTTTCAAGTTCCATCTATATATTTAGATAGATTTTCAATCTTTTTAAATAATCCCCCATAGTCCTCTTTTAAGGAGGTTTATGGGGGATTTTAATATATTGCAACTGTAAAAAGAATGAGTTTTAAGACTGAGTTTATACAGTAATCTCAAACATTTTAACATCACCAAAAGACGTAGTTTTCGTGGATATATCCCAAAATAATTGAGTAAGCTTTTTCTATAAATACCTCTAAAAATTTGGTAAAAAATATTATTATTATCTTTGTAAAAATTCATGTTAATGCTTTGCAAGCATGATTAACTTAGCGGTAATTAACTCCCGAACATCTCCCTAAAGTATTAAAAAGGTTTGGTCTAATTCCCTAATTAAAAATTAAGCTTATGAAGGATCTAGGCTTACCTCAAGCGTATTGGATTATTTGCAGCTTACTAAACCCTAAAAGTATCGAATAAATAATGAAAATACTTGATAGTCTAACCACACCAGCATTGCTGCAAACCCTGCAATTAATTGCTCAACCCACAAAAACTTTAGAAAATTATGCTGCGAAGTACGGTGATATTTTCACAATGCGGGTAATGGGTTTAAAGTCTCCACCGATAGTATTTTTTAGCCATCCCCAAGCAATTAGTGATTGTTTTGCCATCCCTGCACACAAGTTAGATTTTAAGAAAGCAACCCATGTGTTTAAACCCTTATTTGGAGAGAATTCTATTGTATTTCAAGAAGCGCGATCACACCAACAACAACGGCAGCTATTACTACCAGCATTTCATGGCGATAATTTAAAATCTTATGGACAAGCAATTTGCCAAATTACTGAAGAACTTACACAAAGTTGGACATCAGGTACAGATATTTGTATACACAATTTAATGTCAAATATCACTTTAGAAATTATCTTACAAGTGGTATTTGGTATTACTCATGGTGTGCGTTACCAAGAATTAAAAGAAAAATTGAGTTCTTTATTAGAAGATGTAACTAAACCTTGGTATTCCAGTTTGTTTTTCTTTCCTTTGCTGCAACAAGATTTAGGCGTATGGAGTCCTTGGGGAATTTTCTTAAAAAGACGAGAGCAAATTGACAAACTTATCTATGCAGAAATTGCTGAAAGACGTTGGCAAAATGATGCTGCGCGTACAGATATTCTCAGTATGCTGATGTCAGCACGTGACGTAAATGGACAACAGATGACAGATGAGGAATTACGCGATCAACTCGTTTCATTATTGCTGTTGGGTTACGAAACTACATCTGGTGTATTAGCCTGGATATTTTATTTAATTCACTCTCATCCAGAAGTTAAACATCGGCTAATGCAAGAACTAAGTACCTTGGACAACCTCACAAATCCTGAAGCAATTACACAATTACCTTATCTCACCGCCGTCTGTCAAGAAACACTGCGAATTCATCCTATTGCTTTAATTTGCACACCGCGAATGGTAAAAGAGGCAGTGGAAATTATGGGGCATAAATTTACATCAGAAACAGTTTTAGTTCCATGTATTTATTTAGCACATCGCCGAACAGACACTTACCCAGAACCAGAACAGTTTCGTCCAGAAAGATTCCTCAACCAAAAATTTTCGCCTTACGAATATTTACCCTTTGGTGGAGGTTATCGTGGTTGCATTGGTGCAGCATTTTCTATGTATGAACTGAAATTAGTAACAGCCATAATATTATCGCATTTTGAACTAAGCCTTACTGATAAACGTCCAGCATATCCAGTCCGTCGTGGTATTACAATTGTCCCTAGCGGCGGTGTAAAAATGGTTGTTACCAAAAAGGCAAAATTTAAAAGACAAGCAATACTTTCTACTTGATTACTCAATCTTCCGATTTGCATATACCTAAATACAGATCCGCTCCTTAGCATATAGCCTTTACAGTAAATAGTAAGAGGACATTTAGGAGATTACTAATCCATGCCTGATGAGCATCGGTTGGAGGAAAAATTTTTATCCCAGGAAGCTGAAAGAAGAGTATCTGAAAAGCTAGATGAAGTAGAAAAAATAGAAATAAATGTACAAACCGATCTGTTTAAAATAGTTCAGGGACAGGCGGATGGAGTTTCGGTTGCAGGACAAGGATTAGTGATCGAAAAAGATATTCGCGTACAAGAAATAAAACTGCAAACAGAAAGTATTACCATTAATCCCTTAACCGCCCTTCTTGGCCAAATAGAACTTAACGATCCAGTAAATGCCATTGCTCGTATTATACTCACAGAAGTAGATATGAACCGCACCTTGGCATCAGACTTTGTTCGCAGCAAGATGCAAGATTTTGATTTGGATGTAGATGGCAGAATTGTGAGTTTTGAGGCACAAAAAATTGAAATATTTTTACCTGGTGATGGCAAAATAGAATGTATGGGAAGAGTACTGTTAAAGGAAAAGGGAAATACTCGCCCTTTGGCTTACACTGCGATCGCACGTCCACGCACTCATTCACAACCCGCGATGCTGGAGAGTTTTAACTGCACTGAGGGAGGGGGAATTTCTATAGAAGTAGTTACAGCTTTAATGCAGAAAGCAAAAGAATTGATGAATATACCATATTTTAAATGGGAAGATATGGTGTTTCATATTAAAGATATAAAAGTGGAAACTGGTAGTTTAATACTGATGGTAGAAACTCAAGTGAGGCAAATACCATCATCGTCAAATTTTTCATCTACTTAGTAGAATTAACCTTAATTAAAGATAATTTTTGTTACTGAAGGATGATGTAAAAGTAATAAAATGTTTCTACTATTTAGAAAGCTACTTATTTCTAAATTCCAACTATGCAAGAGTATGATGTTGTGCTGATCGGTGCTGGACACAATGGGTTAGTTTGTGCAGCTTACTTGTTGAAAGCTGGTTATAGCGTCCTGTTACTGGAAAAGCGTTCTGTTCCAGGTGGTGCAGCAACAACTGAAGAATGTTTACCGCAAGAGGCTCCTGGATTTAAATTTAACTTGTGCGCTATTGACCATGAGTTTATTCACTTGGGGCCAGTTGTTGAAGAATTAGAACTAGAAAAATACGGCTTGCATTATTTGGAGTGCGATCCAGTTGTTTTCTGTCCTCATCCCGATGGCAAGTATTTCTTAGGGCATAAGTCGCTAGAAAAAACTTGTGCAGAAATTGCTCGTTATAATGAACGTGATGCCAAAAAATACGCAGAATTTGTAGATTTTTGGCAACGAGCAATCGGTGCAATGATTCCGATGTTTAATGCACCGCCAAAGTCAATTATAGATATTGTTGGCAACTACGATATCAAAAAATTCAAAGATTTATTTTCGGTTATTGGTTCTCCCAATAAAACGCTGGACTTTATTCGCACCATGTTAACCAGCGCTGAAGATTTACTTAACGAGTGGTTTGATGAAGAATTTCTAAAAGCGCCACTAGCCAGATTAGCATCAGAACTTGGTGCGCCACCATCGCAAAAAACCCTTGCCATTGGTGCAATTATGATGGCGATGCGTCATAACCCTGGTATGGCCAGACCTCGCGGCGGAACTGGCGCATTAGTGCAAGCTTTGGTGAATTTAGTCACAAGTAAAGGTGGCGTTATTCTCACAGATCAGCATGTTGAAAAAGTTTTAATTGATGATGGTAAAGCTGTTGGCGTGCGGGTTGCTGGTGGTAAAGAATATCGCGCCAAATACGGGGTTATTTCTAATATTGATGCCAAGCGGTTGTTCTTACAAATGACTGATAAAAGTGATGTTGATGGAGCCGATCCTGATTTATGGGAAAGATTAGAACGCCGCATCGTTAATAACAATGAAACCATCCTCAAGATAGACTTAGCTTTAGACGAACCACTGCATTTTCCACACCACGCCCACAAAGACGAATATCTCGTTGGTTCTATCTTGATTGCTGATTCTGTGGCTCATGTAGAACAGGCTCATAGTAAATGTACTTTGGGCGAGATTCCTGATGCTGACCCATCAATGTATGTGGTGATGCCTAGCTACTTAGACCCTACATTAGCACCACCAGGTAAGCACACTGTATGGATTGAGTATTTTGCCCCTTATCAAATTGCCGGTGCAGAAGGTACTGGTTTAAAAGGTACTGGCTGGACAGATGAATTGAAAAATAAAGTTGCAGATAGAGTGGTTGATAAGTTGGCAGACTATGCACCAAATGTCAAAAATGCAACTATCGCTCGTCGTGTTGAAAGTCCAGCAGAACTAGGAGAAAGATTAGGTGCTTACAAAGGGAATTATTACCATGTTGACATGACTTTAGATCAGATGATATTTTTCCGTCCTTTACCAGAAATAGCCAACTACAAAACGCCAATTGATAATCTATTTTTGACTGGTGCTGGTACTCATCCAGGTGGTTCGATTTCAGGAATGCCGGGACGCAATTGTGCCCGCGCCTTTTTACAGGCAAAACATCCTATTAGCCAAACCTTGAAGGATGCAAGAGATTCGATTAAGTCAACTGTCGAGTCAGTGTTTGGAATTAATTAGGCGTTACCAAGATAAAGCCTCATTATTATCTATTTCTTGCCTTCATGTCTTTGTACTGAAAACATAATTTTGGTATCACAAAGATATGAAGGTATTATTTAAAGTATCTTCTTAGATAGGAATCTGTTTTGATGTTTGTTCGTGCAACGTGGCGTAGACGGACTTATTTGCGTGGGTAGGAAAGAGGCAATAGGCAATAGGCAATAGCAATACCTTTGCCAAAACAAGAGTATGAACAGAGAGAGCGCTCTGTAGTAGAGTCGTTGTCTTCCCAAACGACAACTTAAAAACTACAATTCGCCCATGTCCGACATCCTATAACTCTTACAATGCCTGCTACCGGAGATAAACGCTACAACAATGCGGCAGTTGAACCAAATAATCTTGGCTATGTTAGCAATGAGCGGCCGAGTCACGACGTTAGGAATATCACGTTGGGCAGGGATTGGTGGTAGCTATCAAACAATGTTGAGGTTCTTTCATACAGTAATACCTTGGGCTACGTTGTTTTGGCTGTTTTTCCGCAAGCATTTGTTTCGTGCAAATGAGGTATATTTGCTTGCAGGAGATGAAGTTGTAGTCTGTAAGGCAGGTAAAAAAACTTATGGGTTGGATAGATTTTTTTCTAATCTAGTAAATAAGCCGATATCAGGACTATCTTTTTTTGCATTATCGCTAGTAAGTTGTGAAAAAAACACTATCTATCTACTAGAACGAACCCATGTATGTTCGTGCGGATATGTCATGGATAGAGACGAAAATGCAGCTAGAATCATCCTTAGTCGAGGGTAGGGCATACCGGAACCTTTGCACTAGATGCAAGCAACGCTTGGGGAGATGAAACCTCTACTCATGAAGAGTGAAAACCTGCATAAGCAAGTTATGTCTTAGATTCAAGAATCCGCGTGCGTTCGCGCCGGGGAGTGTCAATCTATAATCCTACGGAAAAGTAAGTAATACTATGATTAATTTATCTTAAAGTTATAGTGAAATTACTGAATATTTACAGAAAAGGAAATAATCTACATTATGTCACTCAGTCGTAGCGACCTCGAAGCCGGAAACGCACAGACTAGACTGTTAGAAGCATCACACTCTGGAATCAAGTTAACTACCCTGAGCGAAGATGAGTTACAGCGATCGCTCCATGAAATACTACAACACCAACTACCAAATTCTGATATCTGGATATTTGCCTACGGTTCCCTAATTTGGAATCCCCTAATCACATACGTCGAGCGCCGTGCTGGGATCATTTATGGTTGGCATCGGCACTTCTGTACATGGATGATCCTCGGTCGCGGTACTCCAGAGAATCCCGGATTGCTCTTAGGACTAGATCGCGGCGGTAGTTGTCGTGGCATTGTTTATCGAATTGCTGCTGCTGATGTAGCATCCGAATTATTGCTGATTTGGCGACGGGAAATGTTACCTGGTGTCTACGTTGCCCGTTGGGTAAGGGTATTTGATGGTACGCAAGAATTTAAAGCGATCGCCTTTGTTGCTAATCGCCAGCATCCCAGATACGCTCATAAACTACCATTAACAACTACTGTTAATAGCATTGCCACCGCATCTGGAAAATTGGGTTCCTGCGCTGATTATCTCATGAAAACTGTTGATGGATTAATCGTAGAAGGTATAAAAGATAGAAAATTGCTCTTGTTACGCAAACAAGTGCTGGCAAAACAACAAGCGCTTTTAGTTAATGGCGGCTCTACTCCAACTACTAATTATGAATAATTGAATTGGGTACATATTTTAAATTGTAAAAAATAATTATCCCCAAACGCTAATTTCAACTATTTTTAATCAATATTATTGGCATAAATTATCTACTTTAGCTCAGAACTTACAGCCACATTGAGAACTGTTAGAGGTACTAATACCGCGTACAAAAATATCTACACAGGTTTCGATATAGTCCTCACAGCTATAGCTGCCTTGGTTGAATTTTGCACTGCGACATAGCATTCCAGCTAACAGCATTCCCGTAAACATATCGACTGCTGGAAATGGAGCGAGGTCTACTCTCACGGTGCCTAGTTTCTGACTCGATTCCAGATAAGCAACCAGTTTTTCTCTTAAAGGCTTGGCGGCTTCTTGAATCACTTGTTTAGCTGCTTCAGGATGACGTTTAGCTTCTCCAATAAATGTACGAATTAAGTCTTCCTGTGCTTCTAGCATAGTATTATAAAGATGGGCATATTGTCTTAAATCAATTTTTAGATCCTGTGTCCACGCTTCGGGGTATGCAAGGGCTTCGGTCTGGAGTGCCAAGGCATTTTTGATGACTGCTCCCAGAAGTTGTTCTTTGCTAGCAAAGTGACGAAATAAAGTCACCTCATTCACACCAGCAACACGAGCTATTTCACGGGTAGTCGCTCCTTGAACACCTAAACTGGCAAATACTTGCGAGGCGGCTTCTATCAAACGTATACGGGTGAGAGTTGATGAACGGATGCTTTTATTCATTTATACTGACAACTACTTACTTTCATAATATGTTTTGTCTCCAAGGTTGTTGCAAATTAAAGAAAAATAATCTTGATACTAGTACTTTTAAAGTTATTGAAAATATTGTATCGGCTCAAATTTATGTCGGTGGGGTCGCTAATGTTTTACTCATTTTCGTAACTGGGACAACTATCCCCTTTTTTAAATAATGAGGTGCTTTTTGGATAGCAGTAAATCCCAGTCGTAAATAAAATCCTTCCGCATAAAGACTAGCAGTTGTAATTACCTTATCTATACCTTGATCGGTTGCTTCATCACAAAAATTTTGAACTAAAGCACGCCCAATCCCTTTACCTTGATATTTAGGATGGACATACAGCCCGATGAGTTCATCAACAATAAAACTAGCAAAACCTATAACAGCATCTCCCTTAATCGCAACTTTGCAAGTTTCCACTTTCATACTCTTCAAGATATTTGAACCATCCGCTTTGTCGCGGTAATTACGCCAAGCTAAAAGTTCTTTTTGAGTGTAGAAAGTTGCAGGCAAAGCTTTGATAGCAGCAATATGAATTGCACTCAGCACCCACGCATCTGTTTCTTGGGCAGGTCGAAGAGATATTTCGTTAGCACTCATAGGTTCATGACTGACATTCAGATTATATGTCTGTTTGACTTTTTGGCATGTTATAAGAAAGGACTTTTAGTTGCGTAGGCGTAGCCCGCACTTCTCTACGAGACGCTGCGCGTAGGTTGCTTCTCCGAAGGAGTACGACAAGCTCAGTGACCATCGTAGACATCGCAACCCATCAACTAGCCAAATTCTCAACTGCTTTACTGATATTAGCAGTTTCCCATTGAGTCACAACTCACTGAACAATTTGTCGTCTAATTTCCTGAATATTGTGACTTGCATCCGTAGCCCGTCGTAGAGATCGCTTCGCCGAATCGCCAGCCCAAAATCAATACCTGCTGTCACACCTCTGTCAGTAATAGAGAACCAGTGCAGACGGCTAATACATAAGCTCTGATAATAGTATCAGCAAAAACAATAATAAGCTCTAATTAACACTAAATCTATCGACAAACCGTATATTATAGATAAAGCAATAAAATAACCAACTTCAAAAGACATATTTTGAAGTAATCAAGCAATATCTTTTGATATTTAGCTAATTTTGCAGTGCTTATTTGAATAACTTATCAAAGCTTGCTGATTCGACTATTTACCAAGCTGGAAGCCATTAGAAAGTCAAAAGGAGTGAATGTGATCAACGCCATACAGATTAATGAAAACTTAACGACAACAGGACAAGTTATACCAAAACAGCTTGAGCAAGCTATCCAAGAAGGTTTTAAGTCCGTTCTAAATTTGCGATCGCCTGATGAGCTAGGATTTTCCAAGGATGAGCAAAAAGTAGCTGAAGCATTAGGGCTGCATTATAAGAATGTTCCACTCAAGGTAGATTTAAAAAACTTGAATGAAGAGGCTATTACCAAAATCCTCACGACACTCGAAGAAATTCCTAAACCAGCAGTTGTGCATTGTGCAGCCGGGATGCGATCGACTGGAATTGCACTCTTAAGTATTGCTATCCAGGAAGGATTAACACCAGAAGAAACCTTAGCAAGAGCAAAGAATCTAGGTTTTGGATTCTTTGAACACGCTGGCGTGAGTCCTCGACTGAGGCAATTATTTGTGGACTACGTTAACAAACACGCCAAATTAGCTGTGCCTACTTGCTAAAACAGATGTACTAAATAATAGGATATTGATAACTTACCATTAGTTCAGGTGCGGTTTTTGACCAAGATGATAGCGGTGGTACTTTTACTCAGGTACAATTCGCGTAACTCAGCAGTGGATTATCACTAAGCGCAACTAATTTTTTTGTTGTCTAATTTGTAATATCAAATCCGAATTCGGTTCAATTAACGCATAGATCGCTCATCTAAGTAATTTACACTAGGATATTTCACTTTTGTAAGTAGCCCTCAACTTCCCAGTCTGAGGGCATAATTTTGACTTATCCAAGAGACATCCATCAACCTTGTATTAGACTAGAATGTAGGCTGTGCAAAGATTTATACTTCATCTGGGTACACAAAGTATGATAAAAATCTTTTTTCTTTTTTATCCTTTATCATCAGTAACTTATTTCGATTTTCAAGATATAAATACGTAATTCTTGTAAGATTTTTATACTAAATACAAACAGTAAAAAATGCCATTCCAAGTAGTGACACTCAACAAAACAAACACTATAGTGATTAAATTAATCAACTGTATTGTGTCAGCAAGTTACCCAAATAGTCTTTTCCAGCCTGTAAAAAGGTTGGTCAAAGTCAAAAGTTGTGTTTCTCAATCGCGACATAAACTATACCGAAAGTGTCAACTCTTGGTATAGTTTATGTGCATTAAAACAGCAAGCCTCTGAAAAGTCAATTTAGGTCAATAGAAGTTATGGCAAATGTCAATGGTACTGATGCTAATGATGTCATTATCATCAGTAAAACTAACAATAATAGCCTCTCTGGAGGAGATAGTAATTACATCTTATATAGTGGCGAAGGAGATAATAGCCTATACGGTGATTTGGGTAACGATATTCTTGATGTTTCCTTTTCTTCTGGAAAAAACCTTTTAGACGGTGGCTTGGGCAACGATCGACTTTATGCTTCTAACACCACTAGCAACAACACCCTTAAGGGAGGAGCTGGAGGTGATTATTTTAATATTAACAATTCTTCCGGGAAAAATTTTTTAGACGGTGGCTCTGAGAATGATTCATTTTCTGCTTCCCATACCACTGGCAACAACACCCTTAATGGAGGAGAGGGAAATGATTCTCTATACATTTATCACTCTTCTGGAAATAATCTTTTAAAGGGTGGCTCTGAGAACGATCGACTTTATGCTTCCGATACCACTGGCAACAACACCCTTAAGGGAGGAACTGGGGATGATGTGTTTGATATTTCTTCTTCTTCTGGAAATAACCTTTTAGACGGTGGCTTGGGGAACGATCAATTTTATGCTTACAGTGCTAGTGGCAATAACACCCTTAAAGGAGGGAGTGACAACGACTCCTTCCATTTGAGCGCCCCCTCTGTTACTCCCTCTGTTTTAGTGACTCAAACGGTAGATGGAGGTACGGGCGACGACTATTTGTCTATCGATTATAGTAGTTTTACTACTGAGGGAATCACCTCAACTTTTGATACAGTCACTAACCAAGGTTCAATTACAGCTGGGACGTATCAAGTTAACTATAAGAATATTGAACAATTAGATATTTTTGGTACAGCTAACACTGACACTATTCTAGGCAGTAATGGTAACGATTTCCTTTTCGGAAATGATGGCAACGATCTCCTGACTGGAGAGAGAGGCAATGATTGTCTGTGTGGGGGAGAGGGCACTGATACATTTGCCTTCAATAATTACGATGAAGGTGTTGATAGTCTTTATGACTTCGACCCGATTGCTGAATTTATTCAGGTTTCGGCTATTGGTTTCGGCGGATCTTTAGTAACAGGCGCACTCTCGACTAGTGAGTTTACTATCGGTTCAGCCGCGACAACGGACGCTCAACGATTTATCTACGACAACAGTACAGGTGCGTTGTTCTTTGACCAAGATGGTAGCGGTAGCACGTTTACTCAGGTACAATTCGCGCAACTCAGCGATGGATTGTCACTCAGTGCAACTAATTTTGTTGTTGTTTAATTGTAATGTGGCAATCCTAAATCATTCGTGACAAACAAGATCCCCGACTTCTTAAAGAAGTCGGGGATCTTTGGGTTTAAGACTCCGAAAAAACAGCTTAACACCACCCTCACCTCATAAATTGTTAACACCCTTGCTCCTAGATATAACGAAAGTGATACACTACATCCATGCTAGGGGTGCCTACATAATCAGGCTGAGATCACACCCTTAACACCTGAGTCTGGGTAATACCAGCGGAGGGAAGCTGTTTATTGAGGAATCATAATATGCGGACAGAATGGGTTGCTAAACGGCGTGGGCAGGTTAATGTATCGCAAATGCATTACGCCCGCCAAGGTGTCATCACCGAAGAAATGCACTACGTCGCCCAACGAGAAAATCTCCCTACCGATCTCATTCGTGATGAAGTGGCGCGGGGGCGAATGATTATCCCCGCTAATATAAATCACACTAATCTAGAGCCGATGGCTATTGGTATCGCCTCTAAATGTAAGGTTAATGCTAATATCGGCGCTTCCCCAAACTCTTCTAATCTTCAGGAAGAAGTTGATAAGCTGAATCTGGCGGTGAAGTACGGTGCTGATACCGTGATGGATTTGTCCACAGGTGGCGGTAATTTGGATGAAATTCGTACCGCCATCATTAAGGCTTCACCTGTTCCCATTGGTACGGTGCCAGTATACCAAGCTTTAGAAAGTGTCCACGGCACAATCGAGAACCTGACTGCTGATGATTTTCTCCATATCATTGAAAAGCACGCCCAGCAAGGAGTAGACTATCAAACTATCCACGCTGGGATTTTGATTGAGCATTTGCCCTTAGTGAGAAACCGCATCACCGGTATTGTCTCTCGCGGCGGCGGTATTTTGGCGCGGTGGATGCTACATCACCACAAACAAAATCCACTTTATACCCACTTTCAAGACATTATTGAGATTTTCAAAAGGTACGATGTCTCCTTTAGCTTAGGAGATTCTCTACGTCCCGGCTGCACTCATGATGCTTCAGATGAAGCACAATTAGCTGAATTGAAAACCCTCGGACAGCTAACTCGCAAAGCCTGGGAAGATGATGTCCAGGTAATGGTAGAAGGGCCAGGACACGTGCCAATGGATCAAATTGAGTTCAACGTCCGTAAGCAAATGGAAGAGTGTTCTGAAGCACCTTTTTATGTTTTGGGCCCATTGGTGACAGACATTGCCCCCGGTTATGACCATATTACTTCAGCCATTGGAGCAGCGATGGCTGGATGGTACGGTACTGCAATGCTGTGCTATGTAACACCCAAAGAACACTTGGGTCTACCAAATGCCGAAGATGTACGGAATGGGTTGATTGCCTATAAAATAGCGGCTCATGCGGCTGATATTGCTAGACATCGCCCTGGTGCAAGGGATAGAGACGATGAACTTTCTAAGGCGCGTTACAACTTCGATTGGAACCGTCAGTTTGAATTATCACTCGATCCAGAAAGAGCGAAGGAATATCACGATGAAACTTTACCAGCAGATATCTATAAAACTGCTGAGTTTTGTTCGATGTGTGGGCCTAAGTTCTGCCCAATGCAAACTAAGGTTGATGCTGATGCGCTGACAGAATTAGAGAAGTTCTTGGCGAAAGAGCCTGTGACTCAGAGCTAATTGATATGGGGAATGAGGAATGGGGAATGGGGCATGGGTAAGAGGACTTGGGGACAAGGAGAATTGGGGACAAGGGGAAAGACTTTTTTCAAGTTCTCACCTCTTGTCCCCTTGTCCCCTTGTCTCCCCTGCCTCCCTTGCTCCCTTATCCCCACACTCCCTAACTCAAACGTATTGGCTTAAAATCCCATTTCAATGGTAAAGCTGCGAATCTTTCCTGTATCTGTGCTAGCTTTATCTGCAACTTCCAGAGTCCAGGTTCCTTGGGGACTTTTACCTTTAAAGGCAGCAAGTTTTGGGGTGTTTACCTCGTCATAGGTTGTTTTGATATTATCTGTAGCTCCGCCCTGGCGATCGTGCAAAATAATGGGAAGTATGCCTATTTGCACTGGGGGAAGGAGAGTAACTACAAGATCCCCAATATAAGTATGCTCGATATCTACATTAACTTTGATGGATTTCATCAGGCTGGTATTAGCGATCGCCAACGACAATGTTGATGTTTGCAAATCGTTAATTGGGATATCTTGTACTGCCTTGAATATGCTAATGGGCGATGTTTGTGCCGGCTTGGCCAATTCTACAGCTTTGAGTGCATTGATTCGACCATAACCGTAGAAAGGGCTGCGACCATTGGCATCATACTTACCTCCAGCTTGATCGATGCGATCGCAAGAGCGTTTAATAATGTCTCGTACTTCGTCCCAACGCAGATTTGGATTTCTGGCAATAATCAATGCTGCTACACCAGCCGCACCAGGACAAGCACTAGAAGTTCCGCCGAATTCGTTCGTGTAGTTACCTCCGGCATCACCCAGATTTACATTACCGGAATTATAACCAAGTACACCAACGCGATCGGTTGTCCAAATTCCAGGGGTTTGAGAACTATCACCATTGTTACTGGGAAATGCACACCACACCGCCTGGCCAAAGTCACTGTAAGCGCTTCTTGTGCCAAAGTCGTTACAAGCTGCGATCGCAATTACCTTTTGGTAGCTGGCGTAGCCGTCGTTATCCACACTTTCGTTACCATTGCCAGCCGCGAATAAAATTACACATCCCTTGCCGTTGCGTCCTTTATTGATTGCAAAGTCTATAGCCAATCTTGTGGAGTCAGGCAAAGGTACTTTTTGCTTATGTAGAGGATCGTTTGGCTCAAACCAAGTCCCATCTGCTGGGCCCCAACTACAAGAAATCACATCAGCACCATTTTGAGCCGCCCAAATAAAAGCATCTGCCTCATCCTGTGAACCCAACGCCGAAGCTAAACGAATCGGCATCAGTTTTGCGCCTGGTGCTACACCTGATGCACCAAATTTCCCGTTGCCACAAGCTACTCCTGCACAAGCTGTCCCGTGGTTATTGTCGTTTCCCGGTCTGGGATTGTCATTTTTACGTGTGACATCGCGCGGGGCAACAATTTTTCCAGAGGAACGAAATTCTTCATGATCGAGATCCACACCGTCATCGATAATTGCAATAATTGCTCCTGTGCCATCGCTCAACTTCCAAGCTGCTTCAACATTGGCATGGGCGTTAATTACCTTACCGTTAATTGTTGTTTGCTTTAAGTGCCACTGCTGCGGGAAAATCTGACGTTGGCGTGATTCACGCACTAGTTCAGGATGGCACAGTTCGACTGATTCCTCATTCAGAAGTCTCTCGGCGATGTCAAAGATAGCTAGACCAGTATTTGTAGGTGCATTGACAAAATAAGCATTTCGTGAATATTCAAGCTGGCGTTTAATTGTTAAGCCGTAACGTCCCAATATCTCTTGGCAGACCCTTGATTCTTCTTCATTATCGAATTTAACGAAGAGGTTTTCGGTGTAAATGATCGGTTGACTGGAGGCTGGATCGATCAAGACACGTCCGGCAAATTGGACTTCAGACTCTTGGTTGAGAATTTCACGGGCGCGATCGCGCAAAGCGACACCCTGAGTCGGAACTTTCGCACGCAAAATTTCTACACCCGCTTGCCGAAACCGCGTTGTTAACTCGAATTGATTGAGGATGCTACGAGCTGTGGGTGACACAGGTGCGACTTCAAAGGGTCTTGCACCAATTAGAGTACTGCGGCTTTCGGTACGCACTACAACGTGTTCTTCACTGATAGCAAGTTCATACTGTTGACCGTTCTGTCCACCATAGCGAACCTGAACCATAACTTAATCTCCTGGGATATTTGTCTTGAAAATTGGGCATTGGGAAATCGTATTATGCACTACTTGTAAAGCTT
Organism: Nostoc sp. LEGE 12450; assembly: GCF_015206895.1. GTDB lineage: Bacteria > Cyanobacteriota > Cyanobacteriia > Cyanobacteriales > Nostocaceae > Nostoc. The sequence goes on from NZ_JADEXU010000041.1 coordinate 27,362, forward strand.
GCTATACGCAGTGTGCGTTTTTTAGTTTATGGATGGTTTTTATTTCATGTGTTATACGTGTATTACGACATTAAAAAGATCCAGCTGCAACAGAATTTAATCTCTCTAAAGTTCATACAAACTTTCAATTCGTCTTTCCAGAAAAGAAAAATTCAAAATCAGGCTGTTTTTCGAATCTCCACTATTACTAGGGATATATAGCTTGCATCCCGATAAAAGATTTTTATTCTATACCACTGAAAACGCTATAACATCATTAGAACTTGAGAAAGATGTTTTATTTTCCGGCTGAGTATTTTCTACAGGTGTACTCTTTACCCCTGATTCCTGAAGTGAAATTTCAAAACGATTATTTTTCTGAGTATCCTGAACAAATTCGGGTTGGCAGCGATAGCACTGCTATATCTTACACTCGTAAGTCTGGGTACTATGCAATACATTATAATAATCAACCCAAGACGGTAACACCAGGAGCAATTTTACAACTTAACGATGGTGCCATGTCTCCGATGGGCTACGCCTACGCAGTTTTTCCAGGCGAACCCAATCAATCAGAGCAGGGTAAGCTGAGTCCAGTTTACACAATAGAACCCAATGGTTCTTTAGCAGTACCAACTGGACTGGTTTTCATCCGCTTTGCTGAAGGCGTTGATGTAAAGTCTCAGGACGAGGCAATTAATCGAGCGGGTTACGAAGTAGTACAAATCCTTGACTATGCGCCTCACGCCGCTTGGTTGCGTGCCCAATCAGGTAATATTGCAGATGCGATCGCAAAGATTCCTCAGCTAGAAGCGATACCAAAAGTTGAGAATATCGAACCTCAGATGCTTATGGAAAGAGGTTTGAGACAAGGGCGTTAATAATTCGTAATGGGTCACACTAAGGAATGAGTTTTTCTCGTGACGGTGCGAGGCTCGACGGACTTAAACCTATTTGTGGTGCTAGGTTTTCAGGAGGTAATGCTTGCTCGAAACAATTTATAAACTCTTACTAAAAACTGAAATTAGAATAACTAATCATACCATAAAATATTTATTAATTTCGTAGGCCATAATTTTTAGAACAGTGGTAATTACCCATTGTTTCTAATTCCAGTTTTTAGGAAACAAACTGATAAAATTATTTTTTCAATTGAAGAAACATGAAGTTCGGTTCCCCAAAATGGGGGGTCGGTTGGCATCTTAAAAAACCCTGCAAACACGTGTGAGATGGTTGCAGGGCTTAGGTGTAGTCAGATGTGCTGTTTTTCGAACTTTTAGATTTTAGAAAAGGATTTGAAACGGATTAAACAACTAGAGGAGGATATCTGGATAATCCTAGGGGATATTTCGAGATCGGCACTAAAATGTGTTTATATTTACATAAATACTTAACAGTCATATCTACCTAAAGGCACTATGAGAACTTTTAAAAATACGAGATATTCTAGTTCGAGAACAAAACAAATTTTAGTTCCCCTACATACTGCACTAATTGCAGGGGAACTTTATTTTAACAAGCAGAAACAATAGGGTTGAATTTTTCCTTTGAAAGCGTGTTTTTATTTTTTCACTAACTTCAGGTTATCAGGTGTCAAATCATTGTAGGCTGTGGATCACAGGTTCAACAGTCTGGTAATGAAAATCAATCGGCACTTAGCGCCAAAGTTCTAACGCAGTCAGAGATACAGCTGATTTTCAGTCATGGCTTGGACTTGGATTTCAAAATTAGACTTTAGTCTATATCAATGTTATGTAGATATAATTATAAAATTTGATAAAAGATGGCTAAATACCAGAGACAAAGGGTTTGCTAAATTGATGTAGGAAGTGAGAGATGAGCGATCGCACTTTTCGGCGACACAACGCAGGTAGATCAAATTTTACAAATCCATCGCTTGTCTCATCAACTATTCCCACATTGGCAAATGCGACACGCGGTTTTGGTTTACCAACAAATAATACTCCACTCGAAACAGTCACTCAGGTAGCAGGCGACCTTCAAGAAGCTCAGTCTGCTGAAGAACAATCATTAGAACCAGAATCTATCAAAGAAAAGCCTCTTGTTCACGACATTAGTCGCATCTCTTTGCGTCGTCCACAGCCACAACTTACAGTTAGCCAGCCAGGAGACCAGTATGAGCAGGAAGCCGACTCGGTTGCTAACAAAATCATGTGGATGACTAAGCCTGAGCCAAAGATAAATTTGGGTGAGATGGGTTCACAAGATATCATGCAACGAAAATGTGCAGCTTGTGAGCAACAAGAGGAAGTACAAACTAAGCTATCACTACAACGGGCGACTGATGGCAGCGTCCAGAGTGAGAATAACATTGAGAGTCAGTTCAATAGTAGTAAGGGTGGGGGAAGCCCATTATCTGCCGAAGTGCAAGAGTTTATGGAACCACGCTTTGGTAGTAACTTTAACAATGTGCGAGTACATACTGACTCTAATGCTATGCAGATGAGTCAGTCGTTGGGAGCGCAGGCATTTACTCATGGTAGTGATGTTTATTTTGGTGCAGGGAAATCACCTGGTAATAACGAGTTGACAGCCCATGAGTTAACCCATGTGGTACAGCAAACAGGCAAGGTGCAAAAACAAAGCGATACATCCACAGCACCAGTCCCTCTTGACCAGGCATCTAATGGTATGCCGCCCAAAACAGGTACAACCAAAATTGACCACAAGAATACTACAATTACCGCTTCTGGGAAAAACATCACCGAAGCAATTACAAACTTAACATCACAAGGAAAGGGCGAAGCAGGCAGTGTCACTTGTGCCCCAGAGAAAACTGTCAAAACTTACCAAGCTGACGATCGGTCTGCTGAAATTATCTATGAAGCAGACGTTCTAGTCACAGAAACTAAAGCAATGCCCGTCTGGACTGAACTTGACAAACAATGCGAACCCGTTAAAACAGAATGGGCAAGGTTTTATAGCGCTCTGGATCAGCACGAAAATGGGCACATTAGTATTGACGAGAAGGCTTTTAAAGATTTACACAAAAAGCTGCTTGGCAAAACAACCTCAGCAGCTGACACAATTTTTAACGATACTTATACTAAAGCTAATACTGATAACAACACCTACGACACCACAACTAAGCACGGGCTGACTCAAGGTACAGGAGTAACCCCGGTACAATGCGGCACAGAAAAAGTTTCTCAAAATGGAGATGAATCAAATGCACACATAGAAGTTCAAACTAAACAGATAGAGCCAAAAACGCAACAACAGGATCTAATCTGACTATAGGATTTAGTAATAAAAAAGATGTTTAACAACAGCAATAACTCCCAAGCTAGTATTCTCTACAGACATGGCGACGTTTTAATTAGACACATTGCTAGTTTACCTGTCGGCGCTCAGAAGCGTGTAGGTGCTACTCTGGCTCATGGTGAAATTACAGGACATAGCCATCGCATTCAACAATCCCATGCTGTTCAGTTGTGGGTGCATGGTAGTGATCTTTTTCTAGAGGTTAAAGAAGCAAGTGCTACTCTAGTTCATGAAGAACATCGGGCGATTGAATTACCGCAAGGGCTTTACCACGTTTGGAGACAACGCGAATATCGCCCTGATGCCTACGTGGAGGTAGTAGACTAATGCTCAAGATCATGTCTAATGGACGCGTGCCGAATAAACCAATTAAGCAGCGCCCAAACCAAAGCCATGAGCCTGTATCGGCTGAATATGCTCGAAAACTGATCCTTGAGCATCGCGCCTGGGATGGGATGCGCGTTTTAGGCCATCTGGATTTAAGCGGGGCGTTGGATCTTTACAATCTACCGGAAAATCTCACTTGTGAAAGTCTTGATATCAGCGACTGTGTAAACCTTACAACCCTTCCCACAGGACTCCACGTTACTTTTTGGATCGAGTTAGCCGGAAGTGGGATTACTAGTGTATCTGCGGGACATGGTTTTATCTGGCGCTGGCGAGGCGTGGAAGTGACAGATAAGATTGCCTTTGAATCGCAGTCTCTAACGGGGCAAGATATTCTCAATATAGAGAACGTTGAGTTGCGCCGCGTGCTGATTGAGCGTTTGGGATACGAGACATTTTTGCAGCAAGTGGGAGGATTGATCCGCGATCGCGATCGTGATGCTGGTGGAGAACGTCAACTAGTCTACATCCCTTTTGAGGATGACGAGCCGCTTATGGTCTTAAAAGTCACTTGTCCATCCACAGGACATATTCATATCTTGCGGGTTCCCCCTTATATGCGGAGTTGCCATCAAGCAGCCGCTTGGATTGCGGGCTTTAATAACCCAGATGATTATCACCCTGCGATCGAGGCGTAGTTAGCTCTAATTCCTCTTTTCTCTGTGTACTCTGCGCCTCTGCGGTTTAAAAGCAATTTATCAAGGAAGGCAGGAGGCAGAGGGCAGGATAGCGCAGCGTTAGCGAGTCCGCGAGCGTCGGCAGCAGGAAAACTGCCCTCTGCTTCCCGCCGCGACCATAGGGTCTTGGGTTTAAGACAAAAATCCAAATTGAAAATTTAGTGCCTCTTTTTCAGGAGGCGTTTGAATCCCCAACTGAGGTAAAATCTTCTGCCTCCTGCCTCCTGCCTCCTGCCTTCTTCAATTAACCGCAGAGGCACAGAGAACGCAGAGATTTTATGAGTTAATTGGTAGTAGTGGGTTGGACAAATCGCTTAATTTCACCACACGCAATATAAGACTTTCCATCAGGTGCTGTTTTGACTTCATCAACGACATAAAGCATCCCTTCCTCACGAACCGATCGCGGAAAACGCATATTCCAATCTGGTTCATAACCGTCGGAAACCACTCTAGCGCGTAGCTTGCTGCCATCTTTGACACACTGAACAAGAATGCCATCTTTGACAACATCAGTTGTGGGAAGATCGGCAGAACTGGCAGGGCCTTTAGAGGCTTTGCCTGTATAAGCTATATTCGATTGTCTAGGGGCAACAAAGATATCTGCTTCACCGGGTTGAGCAAAACGAGTGATATTGCCACGTACACGGTAGAAAGTACCTTCGCTTGAGAGTTCCAGCCCTTCAACAACGTACCTTGCTCCCTCAGCCCGAATACTCCGGGGAAACTGGATATTCTTGGCTGAATCATAGCCTTCAGATATGACTTTGACCCGTAGTTTACCCCCTTCACGAACGCAATACAATTCAACACCTGAGCCAACTTCATTGACAACCGGCATTGCGTACACTTCATCACCAGCAGTAACACCGCGCCCCACCAGATCGTTGCGATTACGGTTCATCGTCTGGTAAGACTGATCTCGCAATTCTTTACGTCCAGCATTACCTAGAGCTTTTTGGGCGATTCGACTTGCGAAATACTCAAGTTGATCGATCTCTTCAGCAATTTCAAAATTCTCGTTTAACCCTTTATCCCGCAAATCTTTCACCAGAGTACGCAGGGTTTCTTCCGCTTCCTGGTGTCTGCCATGTTCAGCTAAATCAAGGGCAGTCTCTTTAGCCTTAGCGATGGTGAGGCGGCTCAGTTCAAGAGTGATATGGCTTGTAGAGGCAAAAGCTGCTTCCTCAACAGTGCCAACTTTGGCGATGATATCTGCCGTACCTGACACATTTTGAATGAGGTCATTTTGGATAACGTCAGCGCTGTAATGCAGTTTCATCACAGGTAACTCACCAACTTGAGCGCTTGATATCAGCAAACTTAAGCCGAGAAGTTTGTCTTCACCCTCGTAAAGCTCTCCCAAGCTGATAACAGCTTGACCAGCATCATTCTGGCTAACTTTTGCAAGACTTAAAGTATCAACAAGACTGACACCTTCAGCCAACTCAAGTTTCACTGTGAGGTTTTGTCCTACTACTGCTCTGAGACTGTCTAGCTCAATACTAAACACTTCAGTTGCTTCATCGATGCTTTGAATGAAATAGAAGTTTCCCCTGGCAGCCCTTGCCATACCAATCAGCAGGTCTTCATTAAAACCCTGAGCAAAACCTAATGTAGTTGTGGTGATACCTTCCTCAGCTTTTTGTCCTGATGTCGCCGTTAGTACCTTGGGGTCTTGAATGCCCATATTGGCGTGACCATCGGTAAGCAAGAGAACACGGTTGATTTTTTGCGGATCGAGTCGTGTTTTGACGTGTTCACAGCCTTTGAGCCATCCCCCCGATAAGTTGGTAATACCGCCTGCTCTCACTTTGCGGATAGAATCTTTCAGTGTGGCTTTGTTAGTTACAGCTTGGGGTGGTACAACGCTGTCTACTTCATCGTCGTAAACAACTACTGAGAGAATGTCATCTGGCTCAAGTTGCTCTACCACAGACTCAGCAGCTTTGAGTGCATGATGTAAGGCAGCACCTGCCATAGAGCCAGAACGGTCAATTACAAGAGAAAGGTTAAGGTTCCGTCGGGGAGATTCAGCTATGTCAGGGCGAAAACGTAGCAGAATATTAGTTTTTAATGAAGATCCGGCGGGAAGAATAGACTGGTCAAATTCGTAACTTGTCTTAATCATTTTTTATATCCCTCAATATTGTCCGTGATCAGCTACAAGCTTGATGATGCAAGGATAGAAAGTGCTTTTTTTAGTTTACCCAGAAACCAGTTTATTCAGTGTGTAAATGAACTTTAATGTAAAAATTTATAGCGGTTATATCTCGCCAAAGTTAGCAAAGCTCATCGTAGACATGGCTTTTTCGGGAGAAGTTTGCAATCTACTGACTTCTTCGTAGTACTGAAAGGCGATCGCACTGGTCACAATTGCGAGAAACTGAAAGCAGATATATTAGGAGAGGAGAACCTAATGAGCTGGACTAAAGTTCTTGCAGTCGAAGCACTTTCCCCAGGTACGCGAGAAGTGGTGAAAGTTGGCAACCGGAAAATTCTGGTTTTGAATCACGAGAATCAGCTTTATGCTGTAGATAACAACTGTCCCCACTTAAAATTACCGTTGAAAAGTGGGAAAATCAATGAAAGCGGAGCAATTGTTTGTACCTTTCATCGCAGTGCTTTTGACTTGCGGACTGGTGAGGTACAAGGCTGGTGTTCCTGGCCACCTGGTGTAGGTAAAGTACTCTCGTTGGTTTCGCAACCAAAGACATTACCAGTTTTTCCTATTCGTGTGGAAGAAGGTAGTATCTGGGTTGATGTACAAGAGGAATAGCACCCTCTCTCGATTTAATACCATTGGACAAACATCAGAAGTTGCCACTAGGCTACAAAATGTTACCTAAACTTTTTGCAGCGCTTTGCCTATTCATTTTTGAGTGACAATAGAAATATCAGAAACGGAGGTTGTTTTTGCCAATCCTCCGTTTCTATATCCTTCTCAATGCCTCAATTTAATCTCAAGAATTCTATTGGTCGCTACACTTCATCAAATAGTTGTATCTTGTCATTGATCAGAAATCCCCTTAGACGAATTTCCATTTATCACTTAAATATGCGAACGCAATTTACGTATTTATACTGTTTTTGATGGCGTTATAGACTTGTGCTAATTGGGAACTATATGATCGGAGTTTAATTCAATTATTTAAATTATTTTTTGTTTGCAATACGTACAAAAGGCCCTTGCTAATGATTAGTATAATTACACCAGTTTATAACGGTGAGAAATTTATAGAATCTTGCCTTCAAGTTGTCATTGACCAAAATTGTTTAGAAGTGGAGCATATCATTGTTGATGGAGGTTCAAGTGACAAGACAGTAGACATTATTGAAGATAAAGCCAATCAATATCCCCACATACGTTGGATTAGTGAAAAGGACAAAGGACAATCTGACGCTATGAACAAAGGAATTGCGATGGCACAAGGAGAGATTATTGGTGTTTTAAATGTTGATGATTTTTATGAAGTAAATCTTCTTAACCGCATCTGTGAGATTTTCCAAACTTTAGCAGAACCTAGCTTGATTGTTGGTAACTGTAATATCATTAATCAGAAAGAGCAGCTAATGTTTATTAATAAACCTAGCCAATTACGAACAATAGATTTACTGTTAGGAAGACGAGTTAATGATGATGGAATTATCGATGCTTCTTTTCCATTAAATCCATCTGCTTACTTCTATCATAAATCATTACATCAAAAAATTGGACTCTATAAAGTAGAAGATCATTATTCAATGGATATAGATTTCCTTTTGAAAGCTGTTTGTTCATCTCATGTTAAGTATTTCAATGAACCTTGGGGTAACTTTAGATATTATCCAGGAACTAAAACATTTGATGATTCTTCAACAGGAAGTAATTTAGAGCGAATTGAAAAAATATTTAATGATTATATTAAAACATTATCTTTGATGGAACAATGGCAGATTTGGTTAGCTAGAAATATAAATTTTACCTTCTTAAAAATCTTTTATTTTTCCAAGCATCCAGAACGATTGCCTGAATCTATTAAGCAGCGATTAGCTAAACAGGACTTACGCAAAAAATAGCCCAAAGTTTGATTTTTTCTCAGAGATTGTTTGAAAAGTGTTTTGCTGTGACTTTAGGCACTTTGAGATCCCCCCTAACCCACGCCAGTCGCTCCACTTGGGGAAACCCCAAGATCGCGCTGGCTCCCCTAAAAAAAAGGGGGAACCGGAATCAAAGTCCCCTTTCTAAAAGGGATTTAGGAGGATCTAGAACTTTTGATACCGACAAGAAGACTTTTCAAACATCCTCTTAGGGCAATTCATGTAGACGCAAAGCAGTTATATCCATTCCGGTGGACGGGTTTGGCCTTAGTGTAACCCTGTGGGAAAGCAAGCTACGCATAGTGTCTCATAGATAGGTTCGAGCATCAGCCGTAGGATATTTGTCTTTACCGTATGTAGTTTTACGTAAACCTTGCAAGTATAGTAGAACCTGATAAAATTACTTTTTACTTACAGCAGATTTTAAGTTTGTGAGTAAAAAAATACCCTAGCCACGTTGTAGCGAACCCTCCTCTTAAAAAGCAGGAGGGTTTAGTCGTGCGGTTTTGTGTGGTATCACCTACAATGCGCTCATTCATGTATTTTAGAATCTTGATGCAGAATTGAGGTGAAGCCATAGTATAATCGCTTCCAAATAGTTTTTGTATAAAAGTTACTCCTGTATTACAGTGTAATTGTTGTTTTTACAGAGTCTTATCCCCAGTTATAGAGGGTTTTACCTTAACTTGACACATCTGTACTCTAAGGTGAAGTATGGTGGTAAGCAACGATCATTTTATTTACAATCTTTTAATAAGGTTTCGCTTTCTGATTTCATGTTCAGTTTGATTCAACAATTTATTCCTGATTGAAAATTAGCTTAGTAACTGATATGGATGCTAAAAAAATCAAAATTTTATTAGTTGATGATAAGCTAGAAAATTTACATTTTTTATCAGACATCCTTCACAACCAAGCTTATCAGGTACAAAGCGCCCTTTCTGGAGAATTAGCAATCAATACGGCGCTGGCTTGTCCTCCTGATTTGATTTTAATAAACTTTCTCATTTCAAAAATGAATGGTTATGAGGTTTATCAAAATTTAAAATCTCATCAGAAAACTCAAGAGATTCCGATAATTTTTTTTGGTATTTTAGAGGAATTATCGGAAGAAGTAAATATTTGTGATTTAGGCGATGTTGACTATATTACTCAACCATTTCAAGCTAAAGAAGTTTTATTACGCATACAAAATCAACTAACTATCCAAAGGCTGAAAAAACAGTTAAAAGAACAAAATGCCCAACTGCAAGAGGAGATTAAAGAACGTCAACGGATTGCTGTTGAGTTAAATCTTCGCAACCAACAGATAGAAGAAATTTTCACAGAAATTCCTGTTAGCCTTAGCAAAGCTTTTTGTAGAGAAGTTTACCAAAACGAACGCCTTTTAGTCGAAGCTGCTCTTAAGAAAAGTGAAAGTCAATATCGCCACCTAGTGGAGACATCCCAGGATATGATCTGGTCGGTAGATATTGATAGACTAATTACTTTTGTTAATCCGGCAGTCAAGCAGATTTATGGCTATGAACCCCAGGAAATGATCGGGCGTACCTTGACTGATTTTATCTCACCTCAGCAAGTTACTAAAGATAAAATAGCCTTTGAGCGTGTCTTACAGGGGAAGCCGATATTTCAGCATGAAACTACCTGTGTATCTAAAGATGGTACTTTACTTTATTTAATGTTTAATGCGATCGCATTACGCAACGAAGAGGGTTTAGTCATAGGTATGACAGGTACTGCTAGTAATATTACACAGCGTCGAGGTGTAGAAAAATTACTCCAAGAGAGCGCGATTAAGCTCCGCAATCATAACCTAGTGCTAACTCAACTGGCACAAAATCAGATCCTTTATCAGGGTGACTTGAAAGCAGCTTTGGGTAAAATTACAGAAACAGCTGTCAAAAATATTGGAATGGAACGAGCCAGTGTTTGGTTGTATGACGAAACAGGCTTGAAAATCGAGTGTTTTGACCTATTTGAGGGCAGTTGCAATCAACATAGCGAAGGATTTTCTTTATCAGAGACAGACTATCCAGCTTATTTTGCAGCTTTGCAACAAGATCAACCAATCGCCGCAGATGATGCCCATACCGATCCCAGAATTAGAGAATTTTCTCCATCTTACTCAAGATTAAATATTACCTCTATACTCGATACACCCATTAGGCAGGAGGGAAAAACCGTAGGGGTTTTATGTTTGGAGGCAGTGGGAGTTGCTCATCATTGGACGCTAGAAGACCAAAATTTCGCTCGCTCTCTGGGCAATTTAGTATCTTTGGTGCTGGAAGCAAAAGAACGTCAACGCGCCGAAGCCGCGCGGAGGGCTTCTGAAGAAAAGTTAGCATCAGCTTTTCGGTCATCTCCCGATCCCATTGCCTTAATTACTGTTCCTAACAAACGCTTCGTCGAAGTTAACGACAGTTTTTGTCGGTTTTTTGGTTATTCTCGTTCTCAGGTTATCGATCGCACCGATCAAGAATTGAATATTTGGGTGAATCCAGAAGAATATAATTTTCTCACCCAGATGCTGCAAAAAACTAAAGCTATCCGTAACTATGAGGTTGATGTCTGCACGTCCACAGCAGAAATCAGGACAACCTTGTTGAGTGCGGAAATGATCGAGATTGATGGGAAATGGTACGTACTAGGCACAGCGAAAGATATTACTGAACGCAAGCAGGCAGAAAATGAAAGCCGTTTGTTACTATTGACAACCCAAGCCATCACTCGTGCCAATGATGTCAATAGCTCTTTAGCGCTGGTCTTGCGCTTAATTTGTCATACTATTGGCTGGGATTTTGGTGAAGCATGGATACCTAATGAAGATAGTGCTGTTTTAGAACACACCCTGGGCTGGTATGGTGAACAAAGCAATTTGGAAGAATTTTGCAACCACAGTCAAATTGTGAAATTTCCTCTGGGAGTGGGACTACCAGGAAGAGTTTGGCAGAATCAGGAACCAGAATGGATAGAAGATGTTTCAGAAGTTACAGAGCCAATTTTTTTGCGATCGCAACAAGCAGCAAAGGTTGGATTAAAAGCTGGTTTTGCTGTTCCTATACTGGTTGGAAACGAAGTATTAGCCGTTTTAGTGTTTTTTAAACGTAGTTCAGTAGTGGTAGATAGACGTTTGCTCTTGCTAGTAAATGCTGTTGCTGCTCAGTTAGGTGGGTTGATTGAGCGCAAAACCCTAGAACAAGAATTAGCACTCAGAGAAGCTCGCCTCAATGCCTTTTTTACAGGGGCTCCCGTCGGTATGAATATTGTAGATAACCAACTGCGGTTTGTGCAAATCAACCAAGTATTAGCGGAAATAAATGGAATATCCCAGGAAGCTCATATTGGTAAGACCATCCATGAAGCCTTACCCAAAATGGCCAGTGTCGTAGAACCATTTTATCAACAGGTTCTGTTGACAGGTGAACCCATCCTCAATCAAGAATTAAGCGCCGCATCAATTAAACAACCAGATATTATCCGCCACTTCTTAGTTTCTTATTTTCCGATTCCTGGTGAGGACGATCGCCTCTCTGGTGTAGGCACTGTTCTAGTAGAAATTAGCGAACTGCAAGCAGCACTACGCGAACGGCAAGCCGCGCTACGCGAACGTAAATATGTCGAACAAGAACTACGTTTAGCTAACGAGCGCCTTCAATATCTGCTTACTTCTAGCCCTGTGGTGATTTATAGCAGCAAAAAAACATTAGGCAATTTTAGCACTACCTTTATTAGTAAAAACGTTAAGGCAATGGTTGGTTACGAAGCGCAGGAATTTGTCGAAAATCCTAATTTCTGGCTGCATCACGTCCACCCAGAAGATATTGAACTGATTTCAGAAAAATTTTCCCAGCTGGTTGAGCAAGAGTACACTTCTTACCAATATCGGTGGTTACACGCTGACGGAACTTATCACTGGTTTTACGAAAAGATGAGGTTAATTCGTGACGAAGCTGGTAAACCTATAGAATGTGTCGGTTATTGGGCAGACATCAACGATGCTAAACTGGCAGAATTAGCTTTACAAACAGGTCGGCAGCGATATCAACTGCTAGCAGAAACCTCGCCAGCTTGTATATTTCACACTGATGTGGATGGTAATGTCTTATATTTTAATCAACGCTGGAGTGAGATTAGTGGATGCAATTTAGAAGAGTCTCTGGGGACCGGTTGGACAAAAGCCGTACATCCAGACGATCGCAAGCAGCTATTGTTGACATGGAATCAAGCAAGAGTTGCTAAAACAGCATATAAGTACGAACATCGGTTTTTACGTGATGATAGTACAGTTGTCTGGGTAATTTGTCAGGCTTTGCCAGAATTTCGAGATGATGGAGAAATTAAAGGTTATATTGGTACGATTACAGATATTACCGAGAGAAAATTAGCAGAAGAAGCGCTGCGTGAGAGCGCAGAACGGGAAAGAGCGATCGCCCAAGTGATTCAAAGGATGCGCCAAACATTGGATTTAGAGACTATATTTGCGGCTACAACCCAAGAATTACGGCAAGTACTCAATTGCGATCGGGTTGTTGTCTATCGTTTCAATCCCCAATGGAGTGGCGAATTTGTCTCTGAGTCTGTAGGTAATGATTGGATTTCTCTCATAGAAGAACATAACAACGATCCTCATCTCACAGAAGGTGTCTTAGAAGAAGGACGTTGCCTAGCAAAAATTTTGGATAGTGCGGATAATCAAGCGGAAGATGCTGATATGCAAGCAATTCAAGATGGCATTTACGCACAAGGCGCAACTTTTCGCTGCGTCCCAGACATTTACAATGCTGAGTTTCATCCCTCTTACATTAGCCTTTTAGAACGCTTTCAGGCAAAAGCTTACATCATTGTCCCCATTTTATATGGTAGTCAGATTTGGGGATTACTAGCGAGTTATCAAAATTCCGATTCCCGTCAATGGAAACCAGGAGAAATCAACATCGTAGTTCAAATTGGCAATCAGTTGGGTGTGGCTTTACAGCAGGCGCAATTACTGGCGCAGACTCAAAGGCAGTCACAAGCATTGCAAGAAGCTGTGATCACAGCTGATGCTGCCAACCGCGCCAAAAGCGAATTCCTCGCCAACATGAGCCACGAACTGCGTACCCCACTCAATGCCATCCTCGGTTTTACCCAAATCATGAGCCACGATCATGCTTTATCTACTGAACATCAGCAAAATCTAGCAATTATCAATCGTGCTGGCGAACATCTCCTCAACTTAATCAACGACATTCTGGAAATGTCTAAAATTGAAGCCGGTAGAATAACATTAAATCTCAACAGTTTTGACTTAATTCGCCTCTTAGAAAACCTCGAAGAGATGTTGCGTTTCCGCGCCACTTCCAAAGGCTTAGAATTAAATTTTGAATATACATCTTACCTTCCGCAGTATATCCAAGCTGATGAAAGTAAACTGCGTCAAGTATTGCTTAACCTCTTGGGAAATGCAATCAAATTTACCGATACTGGAAGAGTAATGTTACGTGTGGCGATGGAGGATATGGGTGATAAAATTTTACCTCATCCTCCTCATCTATTCTTCGAGGTTACAGATACTGGTCGCGGTATTGCGCCAGAGGAAATTAACTTGCTTTTTGAAGCGTTTGGGCAAACTGAAACCGGTAGAAAATCGCAACAAGGAACAGGACTAGGTTTAGCAATTAGCCGCAAATATGTGGAACTAATGGGAGGAAACATTAGCGTCACCAGCATTATTGGTGGGGGAAGTACATTTGCCTTTGATATTCAAATTGATCTAGCCGCAGCCAGCGAAATCCAGATCCAACAAATTAGACGACAAGTTCTGAGTTTAGCGCCTGCTCAAAACGAATACCGCATCTTGGTGGTTGATGACTCTATAGACAGCCGTTTAGTACTAGTAAAAATCCTGACATCTATCGGTTTTGCAGTCCAGGAAGCGGCAAATGGCACGGAAGCGATCGCACTTTGGCAACAATGGCAACCAGACCTAATTTTTATGGATATGCGGATGCCAATTATGGACGGCTACGAAGCTACCAAAATTATTAAAGCTAGAGAAGAAACTTCAATCCCAAATCGCAAAACCATTATTATCGCCTTAACTGCTAACGCCTTTGAAGAACAGCGAGAGGCAACAATCCAAGCTGGTTGTGATGATTATATTAACAAGCCTTTCCGTGAGGAAGAATTATTAGAAAAATTGAGCGAATATCTAGAAGTTCAATATATTTACCAAGAAGATAACTATCAGATAAAAAATGCAAGCCAACAATTAGCAGAATCAATCTTGAAGCTTACAGATTTAGTTCCTCTATTATCTGAAATGTCGCCTGAATGGGTGAAACAAGTGTATACTGCCGCAGCCCAATGTAGTGATGACTTAATTTTAGAATTGATTGAACAAATTCCTTCAGAAAATGTTATGTTGAGCAATTTTATTCAGAATTTAGCTCATAATTTCCAGTTTGAGAAAATTATGGAATTGACGAGTATTGCAGGAGTATTATCTGGTTAATAAGTAAGTGGGCGTAAATAATTGTCGTTGAGATAAGGCAATAGGCAATAGATACAAGGGTTTTAGCCTAGTTCATTCTTTACATAGTTTTATTTTATTGTGCCAAATTACTTAAACAAGTATTAACTAAGTAAGTAGGTAGACATAATTAAATCTAAAATAAACTCTTAGTTTGTAGTGAGCGATTTATCGCTCAGAGCAAGGATTATCAGGACTAAAGTCCTTACTACAAACTTTAAATTTATTTATGCCTAGATACTTAGTAATAAGATTTACGCTAACTTCCCTACAAATCTCTCTACAAAACCAAAATGTAGTAGATCCTCCTAAATCCTCCTTTTTAAGGAGGATTTTGAGAGGTTTTTGCACCCAAATATATCGAGGTTGGGGGGATCTCTTATCTATAATCTTGCTTTTGAATACTCCCCAAACGAGCAGCATCACGAATATTATAGTCGGGTCTAGTAAAGCGATTTAGCTGCATTTCAAAAAAATCTCGATTAGCTTGTAAATGCTTAGGATTTGGGTCATCTAAAGGATATAAAAGTGCAGTTCGCAAAGCTTGAATTACCGCAGAAGTAACACAGTACATTGACCGTTGAAAACTAACTCCCAACTGAATCAACATATCTTCTTCACCCCGGCAATGTTGGCTGTAGTAATTAACAAGATATGGCGGCAAAAAATGCAACATATCTTGCATTAATAATGTTGGGGGAATGCCAGCAGTACCAACTGGAAACACATCAGCGTAAAGAATACCATAGTGAAAGTCTTTTTGGTCTTCTGGTACTTGACGCGCTTGAGCATTATAGGATTTTGTCCCTCGGAAGGGTGCGGTGCGGTAGAAAACAGCTTCTACATAAGGTAATGCTGCTTCGTATAGCCACATGAAACCCTTTGATTTAGGGATAATTTCGTAGCATTCACCACGAATATAAACGTGATGGTAAATGGGACGACCTGCGATCGCAAATATACCATTAACTAAGAAGCTCATTGCCTCTGGGACGGTGCTAATCGTACCTTCGTCATAGCGGTCGGACATTTCAAAGAATACCGGGGCCATGACTTCCCAGAATAAGCCCAGATTAGCGTAGTATGACATCTGGCGGCACTGTTCCAAAAACATATCGGGGAACAGCTTGTAAAGCCCCAGCATTACTGGGTTCCCTTGGAAATAAGCTTTAATTGCTCGGTCAGCGTTAGCTTTGTATTCGTCTGAATCTAGGTAAGGGTCAAATTGCCCACCCATCCCTCTATGCCATAACATCGCCCGCATACAAGCTTCAGCAAACTCCATGTTAATGCGATCGTGGAACAAGTGATGCAATAACTTCGGCATTTTGAAAGTTTCACCTTTCTCGATAAATGCCAAAAGTTCTGGATGTGCAGTAGCTTCGCCGCGCCAAATTCGTAAATCGGCATCATCGCCAGCGTAATGATTATGCAGTTCTAAATACTCTTTGGGTAAGAAGTATTTAAAGAAAGGAACCGGGTTTAAAAATTCGTTTTCAGCAATATAAAGTAGGTCACGCCAGTAAAAATCCATCGGCACAGCATAAGCTTTATATAAACCGATGATTTGCATCAAATTTTCTGGAGTATCGGGTAACATTGCACCGCCTGCTTCTAAGCGATGAATTACATCGGCAAATTCGTGCGTTGAAGGAGGTAATTTAATTGCTGTTTTAATCGCTGTCATATTATTTAGTAATTGGTGTTAGTGATTCTTGACGAATATTTAAGGCATGAAAAATGCTTAAAACATCATGTGTCCAAACTGGCAATATTAGCGTCATAGCAATTTCTTCGACGCTGTGAATTGTACCAGCAATACAAGTCAGCCATAAGGCAACTCCGGCGTAATCAAAGCCAAATAAGGCAATAATGGCAATAAAAAGGGTGATTCCCCAAAATTTTGCAGAGTAGGTGTGATAGCTAGCGGGTTTACCATATTTCACTAAATTCACCACCCACCACAGCAATTGAGCAAAAACAATCATTAGCAAAGGGACGGTATAAGTAACGAGAATATCTTGATGAACTATCCACGCACTCACGAAGATACAGCTAAAAAGGCAGACATCAGCCCAACTATCGGCTTGGCGCAATTGGGCAGTGCTGACATCTAATCGTCGCGCAATAATGCCATCAAAAATATCTGAGAGGAAGGCCGCGACAAAACCGACGATGAACCAAATACTGGTTTTGCCATCCAAGGCATCTAATAGGAGGAATGGAGATATCAAAAAGCGAAATAGAACAAGACCACTAGGAATTAATGTGAGATTCATCCTTCCTCCTTTATCGATGCGTAACTCTCTTATTTATTACTTCAGCGCTACTTCAGAGATTACGGTTTTTTCCAAAGAGGGGATTGCAGCCACCATTGTTGTAGTTGTAGATTCACTCCAACGCACTAACCAAGTGGGTTGTACTCCCAAAAAGATGATAAAGGCTGCCAAAATTAAAGCTGGGATTTTCTCAGACCAAAGAACTTTGGGATAGTAGGCGAAGTTATCGAGTCTGCCAAAACAGGTGCGGTTGAGAAGGATGACAAAATAAACTGCGGTTAATCCACTAGCCACTACACACAAAATTGTTGGAATGGGAAAGGCAGAGAAACTACCTTGAAAAACGAGAAATTCGGCAATAAATCCTGTTAAACCGGGAATACCTGCGCTAGCCATTCCACTTAAAACTAATAAAGCGCTAATTAAGGGTATACCGCGTATAGGACTCATTAAACCGTTGAGTTTATCTAACTCGCGTGTACCGACTTTGGCTTCTACAACTCCCACCAAGTGGAAGAGAATCGCCAGGATTATTCCGTGGCTGAACATTTGGGCGACTGCACCCACAAGTGCTAAGGGTGTACTGGCTGCACCAGCTAGCAAGATATAGCCCATGTGACCGACGGAACTGTATGCTACCATGCGCTTGATATCTTTTTGAGCGATCGCAATTACTGACCCATAGATAGCGCTGATTGCTCCCCAAATTGCCAGAGTCGGTGCAATAATACTCCAAGCATGGGGAAACATGCCCAACCCAAATCGCAACAATCCATAAGTTCCCAGCTTTGCTAACACGCCACCCAGAAGAATGGCAATTGGTGCTGAAGCCTCAACATAAGCATCCGGTAGCCAAGTATGGAAGGGAACTAAGGGAATTTTAATTCCAAAACCTAGTACTATACCTGCCAGTAAAAGGATTTGTTTTGCTGTTGACAAGTTCTCTGTAGAGACTGCATCAAAAGCAAAATTGGTAGAACCACTCAGCCACACCATACCTAAGAATGTTGCTAGAATTAATGCTCCCGAAACCGCAGTATAAATCAGGAATTTAATCCCAGCATAACCCCGTTTTGCTCCTCCCCAAATGGAAATTAGTAAGTAGAAGGGGATTAATTCTAGTTCGTAAAACAGGAAGAATAGTAGTAAATTCTCTGCTAGGAAAGCACCTGCAACTCCTCCACTCACTAATAAAATCATGGAGTAGAATAACCGAGGGCGTTCAGTTTCTTTACTACTGCTGTAAATAGAAATCCAGGTGAGTAGACTATTTAACACCAACATTAATATAGAAAGCCCATCAACACCTATTTGATAGCTCAAACCCAGGGTTTCATTCCAGGGCAAATACTCTTTAAATTGCATTCCTGGATTCGTAATATCAAATTTTAGTAGGATAAATAAGTTCCAGGAGAAAACTATCCCAGAAAAAATTAATGCTGCTAAACGAATGCGCTCTTTAGGGATACTTACAGGTAATATTGCTATGAGAATAGCAGCAAAAATTGGAAGCCAAATCAATACACTTAACATGGTATTTTGTCCTTTGTTATTTGTTCTTTGTCCTTTGTTTTTTATGACCTACTCTTAGCCCAATATGCTTGAGTTAAGGGTTATTGGTGTGGATAATTGGTCTTTCAAGACGCGATAAATCGCGTCTCTACATGAGGGTTTTGTTGCTCATTCTGAACTGTATCGATTCTTAGCCAATGACTAATGACTAATGACAAAGGACAAAAAAACTAATTTACTACACTAATTCTCCCAGTATCTAAATCGTAATATCCACCGACTATTTTCAGCTTTTCTGCCTTGATTAGTTCAGATAAAACTGTGGATGATTTCAATTTTTCAACTTGTGCCAAAATATTTGCTTTACAAGCGTTTTCTAATCTATCTCCTGATTTTCCTTTGGAGCTTTCTACACTTGGTTTAATTGCTTCAAGCAAACTTCCAATTTGCCCTGGTACTTCAGCACCTTTGATAGCTGCATCTACTGCACCACATCTTTCATGTCCCACTACCATGATGACTTTAGTGCCTAACACTAAGCTGCCAAATTCTAAGCTACCAATTTGCTGTGTTGTGGCAATATTACCAGCTATGCGACAGACAAATAAATCTCCAAGTCCTTGGTCGAAGACAATCTCTGAAGGGACTCGTGAATCTGCACAACCTAAAATAGAAGCAAAGGGTTTTTGACCTTTGGCAACTTCAACTAAACGTGATTGAGTTTGGTTCGGATTGCGACGTTTTGCCTTAACAAATCTATCATTCCCATCTAATAATTCTTTCAGTGCCTTATCGGGGGTAAGATCATCTTCTGCTGGCGCTACTGGGGCTTTTTTTTCGGCTGCAAGTAAGTTTGAGCCAAGTCCAACTGTCAATACACCTGTACCGATCGCACCTGCACCAAACTTCAATAAACCTCTTCTGGAAAGATTGATTTGGGTATTTCGTATGCTCATTTAATTCTCCTGCGAATTTTATACTAAACTGTCTGCTTGTTTGTAATCAAAGGGTGTTTAACTACCCAACTGTCGAAATTGGAAAAATCAAATTTAAAAACTGCACTCCCCAAAATGGCCAAGCTACCCATATTCCTAAAATGCTCACTCCTAGTAGGACGGTTAAGGCGTAAAATTGGGTTTGTCCAGAGGTGCTGTATTTTAAACTTTCGCCACCTAATAGCGAAAATAAACCAACCAGATTAACGATACCATCGACAACAAAGCGGTCAATCATATCGGCAAGCTGCGAAATTTTGGCAACTCCAAAAATTATGGTCATTTTATAGAGTTTGGGCGTGTAAAAGTCGTATGCAAATAAGTCTTGTAGACCTTTCCAAGGGAGGCGAATTGGTTTTGGAATATTGCCTAAATAAACCACCCCAGTGATGCTGCAACCGGAAATACTCGACCAAATTAAGAGGAGTACGACATCTTTATTGAGAGTTGCCCAATCGGGTAAAAGTGATAAGCTTTGCAACACTAAAGGAAGATGTAGACTAAAGGCTAATAAAATTACCATTGGCAAAATCATCGGCCAGTGTGCTTCAGGCGATCGCTGACTCATTTGTGTAGCTTTACCACCAAAAATTAAACCGAATTCTCTGGTTAAACTCACGGCTGTCAAAGCATTTACCGTTATCACTACTCCTACTAACAAAGGTTGCGTTTCCCACAAACCATCTGCTAGTTTCACTAGTGCCCAAAAGCTACCCAATGGTGGAAAACCAATTAACCCCAAAGTGCCGACGATAAAGGCTATTGCTGAAATCGGGCGGCGTGTCCACAATCCACCTAATTGGGTGACATCTTGAGTGATGCTATTCCAAATAATTCCGCCGGTACTCATCACTAATAGGGCGGCGGATATGGCATGGGTGAGTACTAACAACAGCGCTGCTTCATCTTGTTGCGTTCCCACGGCGATGAATACTAAACCCATGTATGCACTGACAGAATAGGATTGGCAGCGTTTAAGATCAATTTGAGCGATCGCAATTAAAGAAGCACCAATCGCCGTCACTACCCCAATACCCACCATAGCGGAGGAAACTATGGGCGATAGGCTTAACACAGGTTGAAGTTTAATCAGCACCCATGCACCACTAGCAACTACTACCGAATTCCGCAAAATTGTACTGGGAACTGGGCCTTCCATTGCTTCATCCAACCACAGATGCAGCGGGAACTGGGCACATTTACCCATCGGCCCAGCAATTAAGGCTAAACCTACCAGTGCCATTGTTGTCGGGTTGACGTTAGCAGTCGCCGCCCACTCAGCTAGTTCTGGATAACTCCAAGTTCCAGCTAGGGGCCATAATGCCAACACGCCCATCAGCAAGAATAAGTCTCCCACCCGCTTGGTTAAAAAAGCATCTCTGGCACCTGAGACTACCAACGGCTGGCTAAACCATAAGCCAACTAGTAGATAGGTTCCCAGTGTGAGGACTTCCAAAATTACATAGCTGAAGAACAAGTTATTACACAGAACCAGGGCACATAGTCCAGCTTCAAATAATCCTAATAAGGAATAGAAGCGTCCCCAACCCCAATCCATTTCCATGTAACCGATGGCATAAATCTGCGCCAGCAAATTCAAGCCAGTAATTACAACTAAAGCACCAACACTGACTGAGGATATTTCTAAAGCAATGGTGAGGTCTAAACCAGCTGTAGATAACCAAGGAATAAATACTTCTTGGGCTGGATGATTCCAAGTTGCTTGTAAGGCGATCGCACTATGTACAAACGCCAAAAATGTCATCACCAAGTTTATGTAACCCGCCGGTCTTGGCCCCGTTTTCCGAATAATTCCCGGCGACCAAGGTACGGCTAATAAGCCACCTATTAAGGCATAGCAAGGAACTAGCCAAACAGTCTCAAGTAGAAACTGAGCCATCAACTTACCTCTAAATTTCCATCAAAAGTTTGGGGTTTTGAATCAACTTACATTGATCCCTGTTAACCCAGAGATATCTACGACAGGCTACGCCTATGCAGATCAGACAAATTTATCTTTATTTAATCTTGTTAGAAACAGCTTACCGTTATATCTGTCAAAAAGGAATTACTTTATCTAAACAAATCTAAGATAAATGCTCTAAAGAAATCTTATATAATTAACCATTTGAGTAATGGATAATAAGTATTGTTTTTTATCTATGAATCAATCATTGGTTTGATTAATGAATCATCATGAGTTTTTACTTATTGACATAAAGGACAAGAGACGCAATCAATTGCGTCTCTACAAGTCAGCAAAACAAAATATGATTTACACTTTAGTAACTTTGTCAATCTGCCAAAAGTGCGAAATAATTGCAGGTGCTTGGTCAAATTGGCTGATGGGGGCGGGTTTCATGTCTCGGTAGTCCAGCAGTTGGACTAAGATCAGGTAAGCGATCGCTAAAATAACCGAAATCGCACCTGTAAGAATAGCAATTAATTTTGAACGTTCCATCAGTATTTCCTATATTTAAAGTTATTGTGCTGTGTCTATATCCTAATAAGTTCTAGTTAAGGCTTGATCGTCCTAACCCTCCTTAAAAAGAGGAGACGCTGAAAGCGTTAGTTAGTCTGCGAGGCAGAGGTTCCTCCAATTCAAGCAAGTGAGTGGTCTGGGCTAGGCAAAATATCATGAACCCAAGCGTATTAGCCTATATCTACATTAATACTTCACATATACACCACATAGTTACCGATATACTCATAGTTGTTCAAAGCAATAGTTTAGTACGTTGCACCTACATATTCACAGCAGTTTTCTTTTGCATGAAGTACAAAGAGTTACGGGTTTTGAGGCAGGATCGTGCAGTGTTACAGCAGCAGACAGATCGCTTTTAGCGGGAGAAGGCAAGAGATAGAAACTCTATCTGATGCGTGAGTTCTGCATTTGTACCTAAATTATTTGCAAAATACTGTATCTTTACATAGTTCAATTGTTTCATACCCACCTGCTTATTAGAATCATATATGAAGATAGAGTTTTGCTTGCACTGCAAACATTTGCAAACTCTAAGAGGTATGAAAAAACATAGCAAACTTAAGCATAAAATTAAGTACCAATAAACTCATAATTTTTCTTGATTACAGTTTTTAGTCATTATGAGTAATAAAAAAATACAGAATTTCTGTTATCTTATTAGGATATTAACTATTGCGAAATAGTCACTTAAATATAAGTTTAGATTTCCATGATTAGTATTGCCAAATTAAATAAAATTGACTTTATAGTTTTGATTGCTATTGTCATTATTGGTCTGATACATTTATCTTTTCCATTTGACGGAGATCAAGCATTTTTTAGGCTAGGTGCTTTGGAGATGCAACAAGGAAAAGTACTTTATCGGGATTTTTGGGATATTAAACAACCGGGGATTTTCTCATTTTATTTTTTAGCAGGAACTTTATTTGGTTTTAATGAGATTGGTATCCATGTATTTGAACTTATTTACATGGTATTTTTTTCGATAATATTGCTGCTGACTCTAAAAAGCTATTTTCGACATCAGATAATTGCAAGTCTAGTACCTTTGTTAACAGTTGGCGTTTACTATATTGTTTCCGGTGCTTGGCATCTGACTCAAGTAGAAGCACTAGTCGGTTTTCCTTTATTCCTTTGTCTTTGGGTTACTTTTAAATCTTTTCCAAAAGAAGGAAAGCAAAGATTTTATCTGCTTTTAATGTCAGGTTTTTTAGGCGGAATTGTTCTGCTATTTAAATTCTTATTTCTGGTGATATTAGTTTCATTCTGGCTAAGTATATTGATGTATTCTATACTGATAAAACGCCACACTATCCAAAAAAACTTCATTGAGATTTTTATCCCAATTTTTATAGGAGTTACATTTCCTCTTTTGGTTGTTGCCAGCTACTTTATCTCGGTTAATAGTTTTGCGATAGTGTTTAAGACATTTTTTATATATCCACCAATGATTGTTGCTAATGCTGCATTTAATCAGACTAATTTTGTTTTGGGAATGAAATGGTTATTACAGAATTTTTATTCTTTAATTTTAATGACTGCTGTTGCAATATATGTATCATTGTATAAGTCTAAGAATATATTGACTTTGCTACTTGTTGTTTGGTGTATTTTTGGTTTGTCTGTTATTCTTTTACAAGAAACAGCATTGTGGGAATACCATTATTTACTATTATTTGTACCTATAGGTATTTTAGCAACTAAGGGATTAGATATATTGTGGGATTCCTTAAAAGGATTAAAGTCTCGAATCCCAACTATTTTGCTGGTATTTTTATTGTTCTTACCTTTCTCTTTCACTCTCGTAAAAAAGAGTATTACTCTGGTTAATAATAATTTTGCTTTAACTGAAAATGCACGATTGCAATATCAGGCTGTCTTTAGACCAAAATATCCATCTCTTCGTTCAGAAGCTAATTTTATATCTCAACCAGGAAATCTTGTTGGTGATATTTATGTAGCTGGCGATCCATCTATTTACTATTTTTCTGGTCGGAATCAAGCTACAATACTACGTGGTTGGGCTCTTGAATATTTTTTATCTGAGCAATGGTCAGCACTTATAAAGCAGTTAGATTCATCAAAGCCTCCTTATATTTTTATTGATTACGAACCCCAGGCTATAATCAAAAACAAATTTCCAAATCTGTTGGAATTTGTTGAGAAAAAATATCAGATTTTACGCCAAAATAATAACGGTATTTGGTATATCTTGAAGGAAGACTCAGAAGTGAGAATTTAGAGGATAGTTTAAAAGTCCTGTTGTCTGATGTTTGATAAACCACTTTTAGGCGATAGTATAACTGTAGATTATTGCAATTCTCTCATCTACCATGCCAAAACAGTCTATAGGTCTTGACGATCAACTCTATAATTACCTTTTATCCGTTTCACTGCGGGAACCAGAGATTCTTTTGAAGTTGCGCCAAGAAACTGCCAGTCATCCCAGAAGCACAATGCAGATTTCACCAGAACAAGGGCAGTTTATGAGATTGCTAGTACAGCTGATTGGAGCCAAGAAAACCCTAGAAGTTGGTGTATTTACAGGTTATAGCTCGCTTTCAGTGGCTTTAGCACTTCCTGATGATGGTAAAATTATTGCTGCTGATGTGAGTGAAGAATTTACTGCGATCGCTCGCCGATATTGGCAAGAAGCCGGAGTTGCCCATAAAATCGATCTACGATTGGCTCCAGGTTTAGAAACTTTAGATCAGCTGTTGGCAACTGGACAAGGCGAGACATTTGATTTTGCTTTTATTGATGCTGATAAAGAAAATTATGATGGATATTATGAACGATCGCTGCAATTATTGCGTCCAGGTGGATTGATTGCGATTGATAATGTTTTATGGTCAGGACAAGTTGCTGACCCGGAAAATCAAAATGAAAGCACCCAATCGATTCGGGCACTCAATGAGAAGTTACATCATGATGAACGGGTAACACTCTCCCTTGTGCCCATTGCCGATGGACTAACTTTAGCTATCAAGCGACCTTAATACGGTATTACCATCCCGTAAAAATTCCAGAATCGCTGCATTCAACTCCTTAGAAGCACCAGTTGAAGCGTCATGATAGCAGTTAGACAAAATTTTTAATTTGGAATTTGGGATATGCTGATGTAATTTTTCACCATGAGTAGCAGGAAACCAACTATCTTGATCGCCCCACAAAACTAGTGTAGGACACTTAATTGCACTTAGTTTATTTTGAATTTTGGTAAGCATATTTGGCTTATTTGCTTGCCAATTCTCAATTTCTCGTGCTGCTATTTGTAACTCTTCGGCAACTTTGACAATCGTACCAGGAAATTGAACAAACGGATAACTTATCCAATAGACATCTTCTTTTGTCAAAATTGACGGATCAAATAATACCCCACGTCTTTCTATTGCCATAATTTCTCTTAATAGAGGTGCAAACAAATATGCCAGACGTAAGGAGTCAATTGTTTGAATGATTTCTAGAGGGGTTTGGGCAAGTAATCCCATAGCCCAATGGGGTAGACGTTGGGCAAAAACAGGTACATTTACTACTACAAGCTGCCCGATTAACTGCGGATTTTCTTGAGCAAGAGCAAGGGCAACTAATCCCCCCAGAGATTCCGCTACAATCACTGCGGGTTCATCACATAATCCCTGAATAATTCTTTGAAACTCAATAACTTGATGACCGTTGTGTTCTCGACGAGACAATGGTTTTTCAGAAAAGCCAAAACCTTTGGCATCAAAACAAATTACCCGAAAATATTTAGATAATTCTGTTACACTGTGTCGCCAATTATAGCTCCAACTACCCATGCCATGTAACAAAATTAGCGGTTTTCCTTTACCTTTTTCGCCATAAGAAATTTCTACAGGATAGCCTTTAGCATCAGTAATAATTAAAGTTTGCCGTCCTTTGGGAAAAGTAGCTTGCCACCAATCTTTCATTCCATTATCTATCAATAATTTAACCACCAGTTAAAGCGTTCCAGAATATTCTAATTAGGATTACGGGTAATGCTACTAAAACAATGGATATTAGCAACAATCCAACCAAAAGAGCAATGATAAATAACCTGTCTGCACTCTTTTGCTCGCTAGGAAACTTTAAGTATTCTTCCAATAGCTTGATATTATTAGTGTTAGCTCTCCAGGCAAAATCAAAAAAGTCTCCCAAAACGGGGACAGCGCCTACCAAGCCATCAAGGATCACATTGACAACCATTTTGCCTAAAGTGGCTCTAGAGACACCCAGCCGTGCTGCTTCTAGGATGATGTAGCTAGAAAACATTACTCCCAAAAAATCACCACCAATAGGTATAAGTCCTAAAATTGGATCTAGACCGAAACCAATCTGTGTACCAGGAATGGTAATAACATTATCTAGCAGCCGACTTAACTGACGCAGGCGCTTTAAGGTGGGTGCTTTAGCATCAGGTTCAATCATAGAAAACCGAGGAGGAGAATCTGGCATGAAAGCGATCGCTAATTTTGCATTGAATCGTTAGATATTCTACTCCCCTACTGAGCTTTTGCAAAAGTTTTCTCAAGGATTTACAAATTAATATTTTTCGTTAGATTGTGACTGCGCTTTTAGACGCATATCTTCACCGACTGTCACGTTCAACTGATCGCCAATTAACAGTACAGCAGCGCTCATCGACAGCCAGAGCATTAAAACTATCACAGCTCCTACAGCACCATATACTTTATTATAATTGCCAAAATTCGCCACATAAAGCCGAAAGAGGGCAGACAAAATTGCCCAGAAAACAGCTGCCAAAATTGCTCCAGGCATCATTGGCGTGCCTGAGTTCCATACACTTGGCCCATAGCGGTAGACAAAGCCAAAAGCAACAGCAACAATACTTAAAGCTAAAGGCCAGCGTAACAGCTGCCAAAGATGTAATAAGACGATCAAGGAACCATTTTCGCGTACTACCATTCCCAAAAGCCAATCGCTGGTAAACACTAAGAAAGAAGCCAGCACTAAAAGCAACATAGTACCAACTGTTAATCCTAGAGAGACGAGCTTGGCTTTCCAAAAGGGGCGCATATTTTCTGAAGGAATTTGATGAATTTGGTCGAGGGCTGTCATAGCGGTACTCACTGCCCCAGAAGCAGTCCAAATTGCTAATACAAAGCTTAGAGAAAATAAGCCACTATTTCTAGAATTGGTAATTTCTGTGGTAGCAAAATCACGAATTAGAACCAGGGCTTGTTCCGGTAGGATTTGACTAAGTTGGGCCGCTAGTTGTTTAAAGGTAGCTTGTAAAGATTCTGCCAATAAACCAATGGCTGTGAGGACAGCAAGAATCGCTGGAAACAGCGATAACATGGCATTGAAGGCGATTTCTGAGGCTAGTCCCAAAAGTCGTCTTTCCATTGTCCTAGCAAAAGTTTTTTTGAGCGTGCGCCAATTGAGGTAGTAAAAGAAACGAAAAAAACGAGGCTTTGGCATAATTTAGAGTTAAAACTGGTTAGGTTTCTTAACTACTGTGCCAAATTTTGCGTAGCGATCGCATTTATCTTTTTACCGCAATAATACGGAGTGGGGAGAGCGAAGGGCAGGGGAGCAG